>JAHECQ010000267.1 GCA_024641625.1 Acidimicrobiales bacterium
TGGCGATCTCGAGCAACTGGGCCTTCGTCAGGCTCGACGTCAGGCGCGCAACCGCATCGGTGGCCTCGTCGAGCACGTCGGGCTGGAGCTCGCCGGAGTACATGAGGTCGAAGAACCGGACGTAGTCGAGGTCTCGGATCGTCTCGGTGCAATGCCCCATCTCGTGTACGTACTGCATGAGCCGTTGGGTGTACCGCCCGATCATGTCGCCGAACAGGAACGTGATCGCGACGTGTCCATCGGACGCCGGATAGACGAAGCGCAGGCGGTAGTCGGCGAGCCGTACCCCACCGGCAGAGCGATTGGGAGGGCCGGCGCCGACGGCTGCGGACAGCATTTGTGACTGGCTGACCTGCAGCATGGCGTGTTGCGCGGCGACGTCGATGTGTTGGCCTCGGCCCGAACGGTTCCGTTCGACCAGCGCGGCAAGGAGGTGCACGACGGCCTCGGTTGCTGCGTTGTGGAAGGCCTGGGGCTCGCTGACCCGCACCGGGGGCCGATCGTCGTCACCGTTGAGGATCGCGTGACCGCCCGCCGCAGCCAGGATCAGGTCGCTCGACCGCCACCCGGCCTTGGGACCGTCGTCGCCGAACGGCGTGATCGATACGGTGACGAGCTGCGGGTTGTCGGCGCGCAGCTCGAACCACTCGACCGGTGATTCGTCGGTGAGCAGGACTGCATCGGCAGTCGCCGCCAGTGCCAGCGCTTCGACGCGTCCGCCCTCCACCGCGATGCGGCCCCGAAGGTACGCGTCGCGCCACCCTGGACGTAGCCCAGCACCGTGGTGACCACCAGGGGGCTCGACGACCACGACCTCGGCACCCAACTGAGTCAGCTCGAGTCCGGCCATCCAGGCCCGAGGGTCGGTCAGATCGACGATTCGATAACACGAGAGCATGCCGGTGGGCGCCTATGCGCCGGGTGGAATGTTGACCTGCGCGTACTCGAGTATGACCCCGTCGGGGTCACGGAAGCACAGGACCTTGTTCCGCATCCCGTTCGACTTGTTGACGAACTCGCTGACCGGCCCGACCAGCTCGACCCCTTTCGATTCGAGTCTTCCGGCCGCTCCCTCGATGTCCTCGACCTGGAAACAGAGCCGGGCGATCCCGAGATGGTTCAGCACAGGGTAAGGCGTTCCGAGGGGCGGCGGATCCAGGAACTGGATCATGTCGAGCATCGGGGTGACCTTGGTGCTCATGCCGGGGATACGGAGGAACGCACCGCGAAGGCGCCCTGGTTGCAGACCCAGCGCCTCGAACACGCGAGGATCCTTCATGACCCCAACCGACAACACCTCGAAACCGATCATCTCGTAGAACTCGAGTGACCGGTCCAGATCGCTGACATTGATCTGGGCGTGAACGAAGCCGTTGATCAGCATGCTTCGCTCTTGTTCAGCGTCCAGGCTCCCGTTCGCTGCATCGTCGGCTGACATCGATTGCCCCCTGGCTGCCTGCTCACTGATCACGCGGGAACGCGCTCGGTCATCCTAGGCGGACGGTCCCCGGGCGTCGACCGTGTGGAGGCGCCCCTGGGCGGACCCGGCGTCGACCCCGCAACTTCGGCTCGGTCGGTGTTCTTGCAGTGGCCGAGACCGTGCCCAAGGCAACGAACTAGCGTTTGCTGTAGCGACCGGCATCCGCTGGTCACGAGGAGGGAACAAGACAATGAGCATTTTCTGGGCAACTCAATACCGACCCGAGGACCCGTCGGCGGCGATCGCAGCCATCGGCGAACTCTCCGAGATGTTCGCCGGAGTGGGCGCCAGCCAAACCCGGCTGCTGGTGGCCATGACCCAGGATGTCGGGACCCAGTCGGTTGTCACCAACTGGGAATCGTCGGGGGACGCGGTAGCGGCGTTCGACCCGATCGACGGGACCGCCACCAAAGCCATCGGATCGAGCAAGACATTGTCGGCGCTGCTCGCCGCCTCGGGGATTCCGCTGCGTCGAGTGATCGGCGACATCGACCAGAGCTTTGGTGATACCGGTTCCGGCAAGTACGCGGTCAACGTCGTGCAGTCCACGGCTGCCGGGCCGGCGCTGTGGACCGAAGCGGGCGAACTGGCTTGGTCGGCGGTCAAAGCAGAAGGGGCGTCAGGACTCCAGCTCGCTCGGGTGTTGACCGGTGATGCCACCGGGCTTCGTCTCGGCACCGTCTTCGTCGAGAATGTCGACCAGTTCACCGGGATCCTTTCGAAGATGCCGCCCAAGCTGCTGGAGATCTTCGCTGCCACCGGCACGTCGACCGTCGTGCGGAACGTGCATCGAATCATCAGCGCCTGAACACCCAGCGCCTCAACACCCAGCGCCTGAACACCCAGCGGCTGGAGGAGCCGTAGCTCCTCCAGCCGCCTGGAGCTGGGGCCACCGAGAGGCCGTGGCTTGCCCGGCGATGGCATCCGTCGATGTCGGTGAAGGGCAAGATGGGCGTCAGTCCCCGGTCGGTCTGTGACTTTCGTCCCTGGCTGGGTCTGTTGGGCCGAGGTCATGCTCAGAGCTGTTCCGGTGCCGCCGATCCGGACCATTTGGGGGAGTGACATGGACGCTCGTCTCGTCCCGTACATGGCAATGAACGCGATGCGCGTGGTTGGGAGGTAGGTCATGGTCAATGAGGCGTTGATCGAGTTGTCCGGCGTGGAGAAGTCCTATCGCTCGGGCTCGATGGAATACCCGGCTCTGCGGGGCGTGGATCTTTCGATCGCTCGGGGCGAGATGGTTTCGATCGTGGGGCCCTCGGGCAGCGGCAAGTCCACTGTGTTGAACATGGTGACCGGTATCGACCGGCCGACGGCCGGCACGGTGACCGTCGACGGCCGGCGTATCGACGAGATGAGCGAGGAAGCCCTGGCAACGTGGCGGGGAACCAGGGTGGGCATCGTCTTCCAGTTCTTCCAGTTGCTGCCCACGCTGACCGTGCTCGAGAACGTGATGTTGCCGATGGAGTTCGCTCGGCTGGGAAAGCCGGGCGCCCGGGCGCAGTCGGCGTCCGCCAAGCTCGACATGGTGGGTCTGGGCGACAAGCTTCGCCGAGTTCCATCCGAGCTGTCGGGCGGAGAACAGCAGAGGGTGGCGATCGCCAGGGCGATGGCCTGTGATCCGGTGTTGTTGATCGGCGATGAACCGACGGGCAATCTCGACTCCGAGACCGCACTTCGCATGTTCGACCTGCTCGCCGAGCTCAATGATCGCGGGACGACGGTCGTCTATGTGACCCATGACAACGATCTGGCGGCCCGGGCAGCCCGTCGCGTCGTGATCCGTGACGGACACGTCGACGGGACGGGCCGGTCGTGAGCGTTCTCTCCCGCAAGTCCTGGCATGACATTCGACGGCGAAGAGCGCGGTCGTTGTTCACGATTGCGACCATCGCCTTTGCTGTCGCTGGTCTGGGCCTGTTCGCCATGCCTTCGCTGATGGATCAGGCGATGGCCGAGCGGATCGACGCCGTCCAGTTGCACGACGTCAGGTTCGTCACCAGCGACTTGGTTGTCAGTGACGCGAATCTCGACTTGCTCAGCCGGATCGAGGGCGTCCGGTCGGTCGACGCCCGAACCGTGGTGGCGACGCGGGTGTTCGTCGGCAACCGCCGAGAGGATGCTGTGCTCGTCGGCATCAGATCGTTCGAGGACCAGGGTGTCGACATCGTCACCGTCGACGCCGGCGGTCGCCCCGATGGACCTGCGGTGTTGAGCGATTCCCAGAACGGCAGGAGCGGCCGATTCTCCGGCGTGGCGGGTGAGACCGTCTCGCTCGAGGCCATCGACGGAGACCTGCACGAGGTCACCGTCAGCGGGCAAGGTGGGACCTTGGTCTACAGCCAGCTCGCAACCGAGACCGTCGTGCTGTATGCCCCCCAGGACCTGGCCAATGAGATCGCAGGGGTAAAGGGAGTCAACTCGATCGAACTGACGGTCTCGGACCCCGACGACGCGGAGGCCGTGGCCGAACGAGCTCGTTCAGTTCTCATGGGCATCGACCCCGACGTGGTCTTCAAGGACCTTCCCGATGTTCGGTCCGCAGGGAGCTGGCCGGGTGAATCGGACTTCGACAACTTCAGCACCCTGTTCTATGTCGGCGCAGTCCTGGCACTGATCTCGGCCATGGTCCTCATCTCCAACACGATGACCACGATCGTCGCCGAACAGGTCCGTGAGATAGCGATCATGAAGGCCATAGGTGGCCGACGTCGACAGATCATCAGGTCCTTCCTGTTGACGGTAGGACTGCTGGCCGGCCTCGGCTCACTGGCTGGTGCACTCCTGAGTATCCCGATGTCCAACCTGCTGGTCGGCTTCGTCGGACGAGAGTTCTTCGGCATCGACCCCTCGTGGGGAGTGTCGATGCCGGCCCTGGGCGTCGGTTTTGCCATCGGCTTCATCGGCAGCATGGCAGCGGCGATCCCCGCGCTACGCCGAGCGGCGCGGGTGTCGGTGCGTGCGGGACTCGACGCCTCGGGTGGCCTGGCGCCGTCCGGGCGCCTCGATTCCTTGATCCGGCGTTTCACCTTGCCCCGCAACGCCCGTATCGGAGTCCGGAACCTGGCGCGCCGGCGAGCCCGCACCGTCGGCACTACGGTGCAAATCGGCCTGGCGGTCGGTGTGGCAATCGGCTTCTTGACGCTGGGGATCACGGTTGCCGCCGTCACGGCTGCGACGTGGGACACCATGAGCTGGGACGTCCTGGTGATACAGAGAGGCTCTGCCGATCTCGATGACACGGCCGGAGATCTGCTTGCAGACCTCGATGGCGTCGAGATGGTCCACCCCACCCTCTACAACACTCTCGAAGTTGACGGCACCCAGCTCGAATCCTGGGGACTACCCCCCGATACCCAACTCTTCGAGCCCGACATCCTCTCGGGTCGCTGGCTCGAGGACTCCGACTCGGGGCACTCGGTCGCCGTGGTCGGGCGGGCCCTCGCCGCCACCTCGAACCTCTCGCCCGGATCGACGCTCAGCGTCAGAACCGCCAGGGGCGACGTCGGCCTCGAGATCGTTGGCATCGACGGCCGGCTCATGAACAACGGCACCACGATCTACCTTCCCCTCGCTACGTTCCAGGAACTGCTCGGGCGCTCGGACACCAACACCTACTGGGTTCGCTCCACCAGCCAGAGCCAGAGCGACATCGACCAACTCGCCGCGTCGGCCGAGGACACGCTCAACGGGGCCGGCTATCCCGTGAGAACAGAGATCCGCTACGTGGAACGCGAAGCCAACCTCGCCTCCAACCGGATCCTCGTGAACGTGCTTGCCGTCATGGGCGTGCCGATCGTCGCCATCGGCATGATCGGACTCGTGAACCTCATGACCATGAACGTGATCGAGCGAACCCGAGAGATCGGCATTCTGCGGTGTATCGGCGCCCGCGCAACAGACATCCGTCGGATCTTTCGCTGGGAGGCCATCGCGGTTGCTGCCCTGGGTTGGATGCTCGCAGTCCCTCTGGGATGGCTCATCGGTCGGATCCTGGTCTGGGTCATCGCCGAGATCTTCAACTTCGGCTCGATCGCCTACGACTACCCCCTCTGGAACCTCCCCACCAGCCTGGTCGCCACCATCGCCCTGGCCTCGGT
>JAHECQ010000268.1 GCA_024641625.1 Acidimicrobiales bacterium
CGCCGACAACTCCGAGACCACTGCACCCACATCCTCGGGACAAACCAGGTTCCAATCGTCGCGAGTAGCGATACCGACGATCACGTCGAATGGCGCCCTCGGGCGACCCCCGGATCGCGCAATCGGTCGAGCGACACAGGCGCGGAGGCACTGAAGCGACGACGAGGTCTCGGGTTCGAGCGTGGTCGGAGGGCTCGTGCGTTCGCGCCGAACGGCATCCACTGCGGTGAGCAAGTGAGGATGCAGGCACAGGCCCAGTCGCCGAGCCAGTGACGGGTGGGTCTCGTCGACGTCGACGAGCACCGGTTTCGACGCCCGGTCCGAGATGGATTGCGCAAGCCCGATGGCAACCTCGGTGGCGCCCGAACCGGCGGGGCCGCCGACGGCGATGATTCGCCGATCGCCGGCAGAGCGACGCGTCGCCTGTGCAGCGGTGAGGGTGGAGAACGATCGGGCCAGGGTCGGGTCGGGCTTCTGCGAGCGAAGCAACTCGAGCAGATCCTCGACGTCCAAAGCAACGGGGGCGACGGCGGCAATACCCAGTTGGCGAAGATGCTGTCGGCCGAATCCATCGGCCTCATCGGGATCGAAGACCCCGACGACCGACACGCCGGCCTCACGGCATTGCGAGACCAAGGCGGCCGACAGCCAACTGGTGTCGTCGTCGACCACCAACACATCGAGCTTCCTGCCGACGACCTCTCGACCGTCGTGCAACAGCGAAACGACGACATCGGCCACGTGATCGCGACAATGACGTTGCAGCTCACCACGCCACGACCGCGAGCTGAACGGGACACCGACGACCAGCGTCATGGGTGCCTCGTCGGCAGATCGACGGGTCCGACGGCAGTCGAACGCAGCAGGTGAAGGTCGCCCTCGTCGATCGCCTCGACCAGGGCGAGTGCCTGGCGGGCGTCGACCTCGACGGTCACGAAATCGGCTTCGAACCTGCCACCGAAGGTGGAGGTGGAGGTTGGTGGGGTTCTGACCACCATCAATCCAAGGGCGGTGAACGATGCCTCACCGGAGGCGCGACGGCTGATCACGTCGACCAGGTCACCGGATTCGAGACCCAACCCCGCCACGCCGGCCCGGTCGACGGGGATACTCATCGTCCGCTGATCACCCAGGCCGACTCCGATGTCCGAGCGCAGCAGCGGATCCCCGACCTGGAGTGCCCTCATCAGGACCCCGCTCGGCACGGCATCGGGCGAGACGAGTGAGTGCACCAGGTCGCTGCCGGCCGGCACCCGGATACTGGTGAAACCCGCTCGCCCCGGCCCGATCGCCGCACCTCGCTCCATCGGTTCACCGGCAATCAGCACTTCGACGCGAAGGCTGCGATCACGGAGCACTTCGGTGCTCGACAAGAAGGCACCGAGCCCGGCCAGCACCATCAGGCCGTGACTGAGGCCCAGTCGCGACCAAAGAGCCGGCCGCATCGAATGACCTCCCATGCCGACCTCCCCCGATCTCGTCCGGCAACCCGCCGACCGGGCCGCAAACCGACCCTACGGTGTGCCATCCGAACGACCCAGGGGGCGCGAGGCCCCTTGACATTCCCAAATCGGGCCGCTGGGTGCCGGCCCGCCTGCCGCCCACATGGGAGAAGGACGCAGATTGCGGTAAACAGTCGCTATCGTCGCCGTCATGGTTCGGATCAAGGATGAACTCAGCGACGGATGGGATGGTGTCCGCAAGGCCTACCCCCCCATTCTCACCACCGCCCAGGTCGCCGAGATGCTCGATCTGAACGTGCGCACGGTGCTCGCCATGGCCAACGACGGACGGCTGCCGGCCAGTCGGTTGGCCGATTCACGGAAGTACCACTTCCTCCTCGAGGACGTCATCAAGACGCTCCAATCCAACCGCGTCACCGAGCAACAGCCGCAACCGATCTCCGACACCGACTAGCTCAGCGGTCGAGTACCTCGAGCCAGGTCACCGCACTGAGGCGCATCAACCACGGCGCTCCCCGGTCGTCTCGACCCTCGACATGAGCCTCGGCCACGGCCTCGATCCATCCTCGCAGGGGCGGTCCGGTCGCCTGGCCCAACGTCACCATGGCACCGTCGACCACGAACTGACGCAGCAGAGCCACGAGGGTCACCGGATGACCCGAGCCGATCGGACCGATCTCGTCGGGACGAGCCGCAACGGCGCGGACAACCGAGATGGCCGACGCCGCCACCACGACCCTGGACACCTCGCCTGAGGAATCCACGACATCCAGACCGACCAGGTCCTGGCCGACATGTCGCACTCGACCGATGATCCGGCGGCCAGGGACCTCGACCGCGGACAGATACCCCCGATCGGAGAACGCGGCAAGCGCCTCGGGCAACGATCGAGTGGCTGCTTCGAGTTCGGCGACCGCCCGCTCTCGCTCCCTCGCATCGAGACGCGCCTCGAGTTTGGCCAGACGAACCGCTCGTTCGTCCTCCGACGATGATCCCGCCTGGTCTCGTTGACTCACAGCATCCTCATCGGTCGAACCGTCTTCGACCTGAGTCAGCGTTGTCTACTGTCATAAACGGTTGTTTACTCTTAACAATGCCACTGGACAACCAACTGATCATGCTCGAAGCCTGCCGCGCCGCGGCCATGGCCGCCGCAGCCTGGTGGCTGGTGGGCCTCGTGCTCTGGATCGCGGCCCGGCGACATCCTGGGCGACCGGTTGGCGTGTGGGCCCGCCGGGTGGCGCTTCCCGGCGCTCGGACAGCCGCCGAGCTCCTCCTGTCGATCGGACTGATCGGGTCAGGTTGCTCGACCACCTCGAACCCGGCCGGTCCTCCGGACGAGGCGCCGCGGCTCATCTGGGTCGGACCGGCACCGAGCCCACCGAGCACCTCGACCAGCTCGGTCACCACAGCCACCACACCGGCGGACGGGTCCACCCCGGCGACCGGATCCACTCGAACTCCGACAACCGAACCGAGCGTGCCGAGTACCGACACCCAACCGTCGGCTCCTGTCCTGCCCTCATCGGACTCCCCTCCCCCGGAACCTGCGACCGCGGCGCGGCTCGAGCACGAGGTGATCATGGGGGACAACCTGTGGGACATCGCCCGCGAGGAACTCGAACAGCGTCGGGGTCGGCCACCGACGACGGCTGAAACTGCCGAATTCTGGCGAGCCGTCGTCGAGATCAACCGCGGACGATTGCGCTCGAGTGACCCTGACCTCATCCGCCCCGGCGAGATCGTTGCGCTTCCTGCACCCTGAGACCTCGAGCCTCGGGTTCGATGAAGGACCCGGGTCCGGGGCGCGAGTAGAGTGAGAACGCATGTTCGACTCCTCCGCTCCCGTCGACCTTCCCGCTCTCACCCATCCGGCGTTGGACGGGCTGAATCCAGAGCAACGGGCCGCCGCTGCGCATCGAGGGGTGCCTTTGCTCATCGTCGCCGGCGCCGGGACAGGCAAGACCAAGACGTTGGCGGCCCGTGTCGGGCACCTGGTGGCCGAAGGCGCCGATCCCAATCGTATTCTGTTGCTCACCTTCACCCGGCGGGCCGCTGAGGAGATGCTCTCCCGGGTCAGCAACAGTGCCACCAACCGAGCGGCTGCCCGAGTCTGGAGCGGCACCTTCCATGCCATCGCCAATCGACTGCTTCGCCAGTACGGCGGCGCAGCCGCACTGTCGCCTTCGTTCACCGTGCTCGACCAGGCGGACAGCACCGATCTGTTCGGCATCGTTCGCACAGCCGAAGGGTTCGCCGAACGGGGAAAGCGCTTTCCCCGCAAGGAGACGATTTCTGCCATCTACAGCCGGATGGTGAACAGCCAACAGAAGCTGGGCACGGTGCTCGACGTCGACTACCCCTGGTGCGCCGACTACGCCGACGACCTCCGAACCCTGTTCGGCGCCTACACCGCCACCAAACGCTCCCAGCAGGTTCTCGATTACGACGATCTTCTGCTGTTCTGGCGAGGGCTCACCGTCAGCCCGGTCGGCGGGGCGATGCGGGACCTCTTCGACCACATCCTCATCGACGAATACCAGGACACCAATCCGATCCAGGCCGACATCATCCGTGGCATGACGCGCCCGTTCGACGACCCATGTCCCACCGAAGTGTGCGCAGTGGGGGATGACGCCCAGGCCATCTACGGCTTCCGATCGGCATCGGTCGAGAACATGTGGGCCTTCGCCGAACACTTCCCAGGCGCCCGAACGATCACGCTGGAGGAGAACTACCGCTCGACCAGCCCTATCCTCGCAGTCGCCAATGCCGTGCTCGCCCAGGCGGCCGGGCCGAGCTTCGGCGAGGTCACCCACTTCGCCAAGGAGCTCTGGTCGACCCGCACCAGCGGCATCCGACCGAGACTCATCACCGCCTCCGACGAAACGGACCAGAGCCGATTCGTGGCCGAGGCCGTGCTCGATGCTCGCGAACGCGGCATCGATCTCCGTGAGCAGGCGGTGCTGTTTCGTGCCGGACATCACTCCGACGGACTCGAACTCGAGTTGGCCCGACGAGACATTCCCTTCGTCAAATACGGGGGTCTGAAGTATCTCGAAGCGGGCCACGTCAAGGATCTCCTTGCCCTGCTACGGGTGTTGGAGAACCCGGCCGACGTCCTGGCATGGCACCGTGTTCTCGCAACCCTCAGCGGCGTCGGGCCCGCCACCCTGCGCAGGCTGAACGATGAACTCGGGTTCGGGAACGAGGGCGATGCGCCGGTCGACGCTGATGGTGTGCCGACCACCCGGACCGCCAATGCGCTCGACCGCTTCCTCGACTCCGACCTGAAATTGCCCTCCGCCGCCGCCGAACAGACCAAGGAACTGCGCAACGCGCTCGGGGCATGCGCCACCGGTTCGCTTCGACCGGCGGAGGAGATCGACCGACTCAAGCCGTTCTGCCAATTGATCTTCCCGGCGAAGTACGACAATCCTGCACCCCGTCTCGCCGACCTCGACCATCTGGCCTCCACCGCCGGCGCCTACCGGTCACGCGATCGGTTCCTCACCGAGTTGACGCTCGACCCGCCGTCCAAGACCAGCGAACAGGCCGGCCCGCCACACCTCGATGACGACTGGCTGACGCTGAGCACCATTCACTCGGCCAAGGGAATGGAGTGGAAGAGCGTTCACCTCATCCACGCCGCCGACGGCAACCTCCCCTCGGACATGGCCATCGGCGACAAGGCGGGTCTGGCCGAGGAGCTCCGCCTCCTCTACGTCGGCCTCACCCGCGCCCGGGACGAACTGACCGTCACCTTCCCGCTGCGCTTTCACGTTCACCGCCAGGGGCTCGACGATCGCCATGTCTACGCCCAACTCAGCCGATTTCTCGAACCCGTCCGTCCGCTGTTCGACCAGGGGCATACCGGTGCAGCAGAGGGCACGGTCGACCTCACCGATCCGATCGCGTCGGTGGGCGTGGCCGATGAGGTGGACGCCATGCTGTTCTCGCTCTGGGATTGACGCCCCGGTTCGCACCGGAAAGCGCTAGAGGCAGGCTCGCGCGGCCTCGATCAGGGCGACCGCGCGAGGGTCGCCGGCGATATCGCCACCCATGCGGTTCATCACGTAGCCGAACCCGATACCGGCCTCCGGATCGGCGAACC
>JAHECQ010000269.1 GCA_024641625.1 Acidimicrobiales bacterium
GAGATCGGGTTCGGCTACGACCCGGTCTTCCAGCCCGACGAGGGAGGCGGCGGCACCTTCGCCGAGATGGGTGTCGAGGCAAAGAACCTCATCTCGCATCGCGGGCGCGCGTTCAGGGCGCTGCTGACCGAGCTGGCGCAACGGTGACGACCAGTCCCCGGTGATCGCTGCCGGGGATGTCGATGTCGACGACGTCGGTCGACACGAGCCCGCCGGTGGTGAGCGCATGGTCGATCCGGACGAACGGCGGCACACGGTGCCCGATCGGCCACGATGTCGAGAACCCGGCGCCGTGCGCCGTATGCGCATCGACGAAACCGGTATCGAGCACCCGGCGAAAATCGGGATGCCAGTACGTTGCGTTCAGGTCGCCGATCAGCAACGTCGGCGCATCGGTCTCTCGTCCGACTTCGGCGGCAATCGCGAGATCGTCTCGCCAGGCCGCGAAGTCGAGGATCGGGGTCGGCATGTGCATTGCGACCACTCGGATGGCGCCGTCTGGTCCATCCACCACGACATCGAGGCTGTTGTGGAATGTGTCGAGGGTCTCGGCCACCTGCATTGGTACACGGCTCCAGACGGCGACCCCAGCGCCACCGAGTCCCTGACGATCGATGCGGTAGCGGTAGCTGTCGGCGAGCGGGCCGGCCTGTAACACCGCCCGGTGCTCTGGGGTGTACTCGCTGAAGACGATCAGGTCGGTGTCGAGGCCGACGAGCTCTTCGGCAACGGCTGCGATCTCGCTGTTCGCGTACCAGAGGTTGAGCGATGCAACTCTGAGCCCGGTGGCGCCGTCGGCCGCAGAAGGTTGTGAACTGCCGATTGCCAGCGGGATGCCGAGCACGGCGATTCCGAAACCGACCGCGGTCGCTGCGGTCACGAGCACGAGGCGCCCACGCCAGAGGGCCAGCAGCACCACGAGCGCGATCGGCGCCGCGAGGTACGGGGTGAGCGACTGCGCGATCGCCACGGTTGTCGTCCCCGCCCAGCCGATCGCCTGGGTGGTGATCAGAAGGCCAATCGAGGCGACCGTGAGCCAACACACGAGGTCACCGATGTCGACTCGGGGCTGGCCTGGGCGCACCGCCGCAGGGTACGAGCTGTTGCGAAGCGCGCATCGTCAGGTTCGACGACACGACCCAGAACCCACTGGGCCCGGTAACTTCGAGCCGTTGGCCGACGTAGCCCAATTGGCAGAGGCACGGCGTTTAGGTCGCCGTCAGTGAGAGTTCGAGTCTCTCCGTCGGCACGAACACCCACCGACCCCTTGTGAAATCCTGAGTCATTTTCGAGGTGAGCGCGAGGCGCGCCCCTGGCCTCGAGTGCTCGCGGACCGCCGTCAGGCGATCGGAACCCAGGCCAGCACCAGTTGGGTCACCTGTACGTCGGTACGTTCCAGGCCGATCGACATCGGGCTGATTGCGGTCGCGGCGAGGCTCCAGCGGCTGGTGATGCTTGCCACATCCTCCTCGACCTCGGCTTCGAGTTCGTCGTACTGGTCGGCCAGGCGCTGCACCTTGTTCTCCGCGGCGTCGACCCGACGATCGGAAGCGCTGGTGCTGCCTCGACGGCGGGCGGCGGTGCCGGCGTCGCCGAGCAGGTCGCCCATCATCTTCGTCTTGGACTTGCTGCCGCCGAGGAGACCACCGAGCATCGAGCCCGCTGTCGAGAAGAACTCGGAGGTCTTCTTGCCCTTGGCTTCCTCGGCGGCGACATTGGCGCGGTCCTCTGCGGCGTCTATCTGGTCGCGGAGCTTGGTGGCCTTGGCTTCGTACTTGTCTCGAAGTTTGGCGATCTCGGCATCGGCGTGGTCGTCGGCGGCCTGCTCGCAACGGCGGGCGAAGTCGTCCTCGGTTTCGCCGGGGCGACCGAAGAGCTTGAGTTCGGCGTTCGTCGGAATCTCCAAGGACAGACTGCGGGTGAGATGGTCGCGAAGGTCGCGCTCGGTCTCGTTGAAGAAGGTCTTGGTGGCGATACGGGCATCAGAGAATCGGTAGATGGCATCGGTCGGTGCGTCGGCTCGCAGATCACGATCGTCGTAGTCGACGCGGACCAACGCAGCGACGTCGGCCGGATCTGTCAACGGAAACAACACCGCCTCGAACTCTTCGTCGTGGACGAGATCGGCTTTGGTCTCGTCGTAGCGGATCGCCACTCGTGCCAGGATCGCTGCCTCGAGCACGGTGCCACGCGAGTCGCCTCCCACATCGCCCAACCAAGGCGCAGCGGTGTCGACGTATCTGACAGCGATCCCATCGGCGATATCGGGTGCAACGACGCTCTGGTCGCTCGGGAGTGCGTCCAGTGGAGCATCGGCGTGCGCCTCGACCTCCGCGCGAGCCGCCCCATTCGAGGTTCGTGCCGGAGGCGGGTCGGCAACCGGTGTGACCAGGGCGATCTGGTCGCGCGTCATCGGTCCGCGCAGGTACGACATCGCCCAACGGGTCGTGAAGACCTCGGGCTGGTCCTTCCCAGCGCGGCGGAGCACGAACTCGCGCTTGGCGAGCCCCGAGATGGTGGCGTCGATCGCGGCGATGTCGACCGAGCCAGCAGCGCTGGACATGCCGTCGAGGAGGCGGGCCTTGTCGCGGTCGGTCTGGAGGCGGCCGATCATCCAGGTGCCGGCGTTCGACATCGCCTTGTAGTCGAGGTCGACCGGGTTCTGTGTCGACAGCACGACGCCGACGCCGAACGCTCGTGCCTGCTTCATCAGCGTCATGATCGGCTTCTTCGTCGGCGGCATCGCCGACGGAGGGAGGTACCCCGCCACCTCGTCCATGTACAGCATGGCCCGCAGGTCGGTGGTGCCGCTCTGGCGACGCATCCAGGTGACGAGCTTGGCCAGGATCAGCGACGTGACGAACTGACGTTCCTCGTCGGACAGGTGCGCCGTGGTCACGATGGCGCACCGCCCGCCGCCACCGGGTCGAGTCAGCATCGAGTCGATGTCGAGCGGGGCACCTTTCGACCACGCGGCAAATGAGGGCGAGGCGAGCAGTCCATTCAGCTTCATCGCCAGTGCCATGCGGTCGTCAGCAGGAAAGAACTGGTCGATGTCGAACACTCCGAGCTTGCGGATCGGAGGCGACGGGATCGATCCGACCAGGGTCATCAAGTCGAGTGGGTGGCCCTCGGTCCAGGAGTGGTGGATCAGGTTCGACAGCAAGATGTGCTCGCGGCTCGACAAGGGGTCGGCCGCCACGCCCACCAGACCGAGCAGTCCGGTGACGTAACCCTCGATCTCGTCGGCCACCGCTTCGGCGTCACTCATGTCGGCCGGGACCTGGAGCGAGCCGACGATGTTGAGCGCCGTTCCGGACTCGGAGCCCGGGGTGTAGATGGTGAAGTCGGTTCGTTCCCGAAGCGCACCGATGTCGTTGCCGGCAATGCCCCACGAGGCGAGTCCGTCGCGCCAGAGTGTGGCTTGGCTCGCAGCAAACTCGTCGGGGGCCTGGCCGGCGTTCTTCGCCTGGGCCTCGTCGATCCATGGCCGGAAGTCGGATGACGCGAGATCGGGAAACGTCAGACACAGATTCGTGAGATCGCCCTTCGGATCGATCGCCAACACCGGCAGGCCGGCACGAAGTGCTTCTTCGATCAGCACGACGCCGAGGCCGGTCTTGCCCGAGCCGGTCATCCCCACGATCACCCCATGGGTCGTCAACGACTCGGTAGTGACGCAGAGGTTGCCGTCCGCTCCGGAATCGATTCGTTCGTGCGAGGTGGGGTCGACGGTGCCGCCGAGGAACAGGTCTGCCACCCCCGCGAACCTAGGTGACGATCCCCTTGCCACACCGATCCGAAGTCAACGCCTCACCCGTCTCGTGACCCCGACGGGGGAGATCGGAGTACGGTCGGCGTTCATGGGATTCACGGGCTTTCCGTCGGAGGGGATCGAGTTCTACGAGCAGCTCGGTGCCGACAATTCGCGTTCGTTCTGGCAGCAGAACAAGGGCCGTTTCGATGAGTTCGTGAAGCAGCCGATGGTCGAGCTGACCGAGGCATTGGACGAATTCGGGCCGTTCCACATGTTCCGCCCGTACAACGACGTGCGGTTCTCGAAGAACAAGCCGCCGTACAAAACGGCGCAGGGCGCCTACGGCGAATCCGAGGGCGGAACCGGGCACTACGTCCAGTTCTCGGCTGAGGGACTCATGGTCGGTGCCGGCTACTACGCGATGGCCAAAGACCAGCTCGTACGGTTTCGCGAGGCGATCGACGGTGAGGCCACCGGCACGGAACTCGCCGACCTCGTCGCCGACGCCGAGAAGCGCAAGTACTCGATCGGCGCGATCGGCGCGCTGAAGACCGCTCCCCGCGGGTATCCGAAGGACCACCCCCGCATCGAGCTGCTCCGGCGCAAAGGCCTGATCGCCACCCGCGAGTTCGGCGCCCCGAAGTGGATCCACACCGCCGGCGCCGCGAAGCGCATTCGCGACACCTGGACCGGTGTCACCGAGCTCTGCGCCTGGCTCGACGCGCACGTCGGCCCGAGCACGCTTCCGCCCGACGACCGTCCGTTCTGACCTCTCACCACTGGGGGTTCATTGCGCCTGGGTCTCATCACGCCTGGGGTCAGACCCCTGGCGTGATCGAATTCTTGGGATTCGTGTCATCCGGCTCGGTGACTGCTCCGTAGAGATGGTGTCATCCGCCAATTCATTGAGGAGTAAAACCATGCGTAAGAAGATTGCCATCGCACTCACCGCCGGCGTTGCCGCCGCCACCGTCGGCTTCGGAGCAACCGGAACCGTCGACGCCGCCCCGAAGGGCAACGGCGCCTGTGTCCAGCAGGGCATCGGAACGCTCAAGAGCCTTGGCCTGCTGCAGGCCGCCGCGCAGAAGAAGGTCAACTATGCGCTCATCGATTCGAACGGGCCCGGCATCCCGGCGCTTGGTCTGCCCAATGGCCTGATCAACGCCGACCTGGGAGACGAGGCATTCCTCTCCCTCGGCAAAGTTGTGAGCCTCCACACATCCAGCCCCGAGCTCTTCGACTGGTGTCTCTGATTCCTTCTTGATCCTTCCGCCACACCGCCCGCCCGTCCTCCCCCTGGGGCGGGCGGTGTCGCGTCAGGGGACGTGGTGCGAGCACATTCCCGCACCCTTTGACAGAATGTCAAGGTGACTGCAGCCCCCGTCGACGACGCCACTACCTCCGCCCTCGAGAACCAGTTCGGGTTGGCAGACCGGATCGTCGACGAGGCAGCGCTCGCCAACAGCGTCGAACGCTTCCGCTCCCAGGGCATCACGCTGCCGACGTTCGCTCAGCTCGAGGACCCCTCGACCTTCGACCACGCCAGCAAGGTCGGTGACGCCGACCCGCAGGGGCCAGACGCCCGCAACCTGTGGCGCGTCCACTGGTACAACGATCTCGCCGGCAACCGCGTCGAGGTGCCCGACCACGTCGTGCTGCCGTCGAGCCTCACCGGCGTCGAAAGCCCGATCATCGTCGCGTTCGGCGATCGCTTCCCGATGATCACCGCACACAAGGTGCTCGCCGCCTACGCGTGCCTCGCGCCACGCGTCGTCACTGGTCAGTTCGACCCGACCCACCACCGCGCCATCTGGCC
>JAHECQ010000270.1 GCA_024641625.1 Acidimicrobiales bacterium
GAACAGGTGGCCGACGTCGTCACCTTCCTCGTGTCGGACCGAGCCGGCCACGTCAGTGGCGTGGTGCTCACCATCGACGGCGGAGCCACCGCTCGTTCGTGACCGTTCGTCGCCCGGACAGCGGTCGTTCAGCAAACCGGTCGTTCAGGAAACCGGTCGTTCAGGAAACCCACGTGCGAATGAGTGACCGTAGACGATCGATCCCGAGACCCTTCTCGGCGCTCACCCAGATGACGTCGCCTGGCTCGAGATCGCACTTGCGAGCCAGCTCGACGCGGCGAGCGTCGCGCTTGGATGCCTTCACCTTGTCGTGCTTGGTGGCGACGACGGTGTGAGGCAACGCCTGACTCCGGAGCCAGGCGAGCATCTGCTGATCGAGTTCGGTCGGACCGACGACGCCGTCGACCAACACGACGATCATTCGGAGGTTCTCGCGTTCGAGTAGATAGCCCTCGATCATCCGCTGCCATTGGGCACGCATGTTGGCCGGGGCAGCCGCGTAGCCGTAGCCGGGAAGATCGACCATCGAGGGAGCCATGAGACGCTTGATCGGTGAGCCGCCGGGGTTCTTGGGCGACTGGGTGTCGAGCGTGAAGAGGTTCAACAAACGAGTCCGGCCCGGCGTGTTGCTGACATGGGCCAGGCTACGTCGGGCAGCCAGTGCGTTGATGAGGGACGACTTGCCCACGTTCGAGCGACCCACGAAGGTGACCTCCGCCGGTGTCGACGGCAGCTCGGTCACGCGTTGGGCGGACGTCACGAAGTGCAGCTGAAACGGTCCGGCCATCGTTGCAGCGTAGAGGGCCGGACGACCTGCCCCGGCGCCGGCCAGTGTCGTCAGACCCGAACACAGTGTCGTTCGGACCCGAAGTCTGCAAGAATCCGTTCCGACGCCCGCTTCCTCGGGTGGCCTGTTTCGTACGCGTCGAACCGAATGCGTCCAACCGTGAACAACCGGAGGTTCACCATGTCGGCCTTGTTGCACCCCTTCGCTGAGCCGGCCAAGCCGGAGTCGGACTTCATCAACATCGTCAGCGCGACGGGCTCGATGCTCACCGCCGACGATGGCAAGCAGTACCTCGATGGCATGGCCAGTCTCTGGTACTGCCAGGTGGGCCACGGTCGAACCGAGATCATCGATGCAGTCACGGCACAGATGCACCAACTCGAGGCCTACAGCATCTTCGATCCCTTCACGAACCCTCGGGCCCGAGAGGCAGCCGACCTGATCGTGTCGAAGTCGCCGCATCCCGATGGCCGCGTGTTCCTGGGTTGCTCGGGTTCCGAAGCCGTCGACTCGGCATTGAAGCTCGCTCGTCTGGTACAACAGCGACGGGGCGCGACCGACAAGCAGATCATCGTTCGCCGCACGCACGGCTACCACGGCACCAACGTGGGCGGGACCTCGGCCCAGGGCATCGCCCCCAACCGCGAGGGGTGGGGTGACCTCCTGCCGCACGTGATGGAGATCCCCAACGGCAACATCGAGGAAGCCTCGAAGCTCTTCGCCGAGCACGGCGACCGGATCGCTGCGGTCATCAGCGAACCGGTGCAGGGTGCAGGCGGCGTCCACGTACCCGAGGACGGCTACCTCGAAGGTCTCCGTCGGCTGTGCGACCAGCACGACTCACTGCTCATCTTCGACGAGGTCATTTGCGGATTCGGCCGCACCGGGTCGTGGTTCGGCGCGCAGACCTTCGGAGTGACTCCCGATCTCATGACGTTCGCCAAGGGCGTGACTTCGGGTTATCAGCCGCTGAGCGGCGTGATCCTCTCCCGGCGCATCGCCGATGAGATCAGCGAACCCGGGTTCCTGCTTCGTACCGGGTACACCTACGCCGGTCATCCGGCCTCGTGTGCCGCAGCGGTGGCCAACATCGGCATCATCGAATCGGAGGGCCTGGTCGACCGGGCGTCCCACATCGGCCGCAAATCGGTCGAGGGCTTCGACGCCCTGGTCGCTGATGGACTGCTCGCCAGCTACCGCGGCGTCGCCGGTGTGTGGGCTGTCGAAATCGGCCGTGACTCTGCCCCGGTGAAGGCCAAGATGCTCGAAGAAGGGGTGATCGTCCGAGGGATGGGCGAGAACATCATCTGGTGCCCTCCGCTGGTGGTGACCGACGACGAGATCGGCCGCTTCATCGAAACGTTGGAGAAGGCGATCAGCGTCAGCTGAGCGCGACCGGTTCCGACAAGCGGCCAAGGGGCAGAGTCGACAGGGGACGAACCGGTCAGATCTCCCCGCCCAGCTGACCCACGCGACCCTCGCCCTCGGGCGTCTGGCCCCCGAGTTCGAGAAAGCGTCGCATCCGCTCAGCCGTGTCCTGGAGGCGAAGTGTTCGGGAGAACAGGTAGGCCTCTTCGAGCAAACCGGGGGTGGGGTCCCCAGCAGCGGCCAGCACCGACTCCTTGGCCAACGCCACGGCACCCGGCGAGAATCCGGCCAGACGCCGGGCCAGCCGGTCGACGAACGGAGTCAGCTCCTGGTCGGGAAGCGCCCGGTTGAGCCATCCCCAACGCTCGAGTGTGGTCGCGTCGATGTCGTCACCCCCGAGAACGACTTCCATCGCTCGACCACGACCGATCAGGGCCGGCAGCCGCTGTGTCCCGGTGCCGCCCGGCAGGATCCCCAGCGGTACCTCCATCTGACACAAGATCGTCCGGTCGATCGCGCCGAAACGCATGTCACAGCTCGCCGCGAGCTCCCCGCCCCCGCCTCCCACACGGCCGGCGATCTCGCAGATCGTGGGTTTGGCCATGGTCCGAAAGCTCTCGCACATGAGGTGAAAACCACTCAGCTCCTGTGCTCGCTCGGCCTCACCCTCCACGGGGAACCGGAGAATCAGCGTGACGTCGAAATGGGCCAGGAAGAAGTCGGGATTGGCGCTGCGCAGCACCACCACCAACGCATCCGGATCGGCGGCGGCCTGCGAAGCGAACAGCCGAAGCTCTCGGAACAGCTCGCGCGTGATGAGGTTGATCGGTGGGTTGTCGATCACTGCCGTCAAGACGCCGGCGTCGTTGGTCACGTCGATCAGTTCGAAGTCGTACATGACATCAGTCTCACACGGCTGCCCGGTCTCGACCACCGGCGGTGGAGCAGACGGCAACGGCCCCCCTGGTCGGTCGACCCCGGGGGCCGGTCGACCTACTGTGGACCCATGCCCGAACCTTCTGTCGTCCACACTTCGATCACCAATCGCGTCGCCACCGTCGTGATCGATCGACCCGAAGCCAGGAATGCCCTCAACCGGGAGGTCCGCGAGCTGCTCCCCAAGGCCCTGGCCGCCGCCGATGCCGATGATGGCGTCGACGTCATCATCCTCACCGGCGTCGACCCGGCCTTCAGCGCCGGACTCGATCTGAAGGAGTTGGGCGGCGGCGGTAACCAGATCAGTCTGGCCGATCGAGACTCGGCCCCTTCGCCGATGCGGCCCTTCCCTGCACTGAGCAAGCCGCTGATCGGTGCCATCAACGGTGTCGCCATCACCGGAGGCTTCGAGTTGGCCCTCAACTGCGATCTGCTCGTCGCCTCCGAACGAGCCGCCTTTGCCGACACCCACGCCCGCGTCGGGGTCATGCCCGGATGGGGGCTGACGGTCTTGTTGGCCGACGCCGTCGGCGTGCGCAAGGCGCGGGAGATTTCGCTGACCGGCAATTTCGTCTCGGCCGATCAGGCTCTGGCCTGGGGCCTCGTCAACCATGTCGTACCACACGAGCAACTCCTGGACTTCACCCATCAACTCGCCGAGGACATCGTGGGCAACGACCAGCGAGGCGTCCGACACATGCTGCAAACCTACGAGCAGGTCGGACGGGCGACCGTCGCCGAGGGGTGGCAGATCGAGGCCACCCAGGCATGGATGTTCGAGAAGGAGCGAGCGTTCGATCCGAGCGAGGTCGAGGCCCGACGCGCCGCGATCATGAACCGGGGCAGGAGCCAATCCCATCGGTGACCACTCTGGTCATCCGGACGAGGCGTTGAGCATCGGCGAAGGGCACCAGCTAGGCTGCCACGCCGTGGGAGTGGCAGAGGAACCTCGATCAGCGGGAGGGAACGCCGACGCAGGCAGAACCACGCCACCGGCTGCCGGCAGCGAACTCCTACCTGGTCCTGCGCCGACGCTGGTGCTGCTCGGGGCCCATGACCATGCCCTGTCGAAGCGGCTCGATCACGTTGCGGCCGGCGTTGCCACGATGCTCGACCTACGCTCGGCGATGGTGTGGGCCGAGGTGCCCGATGGCCGCTCGTTCGTCGAGCTCCTGGTCCAGGAGTTCAGTGGCGAGGCATCGCAGGTGAAGATCGCCTTTGCCTCGCCCGATGCCACCCTCGATCAGCTGGTCGGCCAGGCCCTGCGTTCGGTCGATCTCCGCAGCATTGCCGTTGCGCTCGAGCAGGCAGCGCTGGTCACCGATCCGCCCATCTACGAGATCCGCTTCCAGCCCGTGGTCAACCTGGCGACGCGAGCAATCGTCGGCTTCGAAAGCCTCATTCGCGCCTCGGCCAGTGGGTCAGCGATCGACGCCGACGAACTCCTGGCCCGGGCCGAGCGTGGCGGGTGGTTGCCCGAGCTCGACCAGTTGGGTCGCACGCTCGCGCTCGAGCAAACCGGTGACTGGCTCGGCGACGGCCTGCTCTTCCTCAATGTGCTCGCCCCCGGAGGCATCTTCGACATCGCGGCGGTGTCCGAAACGGTTGCGTTGGCCACGGCCTGCGGTCTCGAGGCCGACCAGATCGTGCTCGAAATCACCGAACGCAACCGCTACGTCGATCTCGACGCGGCAACCGCGCAGATCGACGAGCTGCGATCGCTCGGCGTCCGAATCGCCGTCGACGACGTCGGGGACGGCTATGCGAGCCTGGTTCTCGTCAGCCGATTCCGTCCTGACGTGGTGAAGATCTCGGGCCAGATCATCGACGAGCTTCCGCGGCCCGAAGCCAAGGCCATCGTGTCGGCCATTGTCCAATTGGCCCATCAGACGGGCACGTGGGTGGTTGCCGAGGGCATCGAGCGTCTCGAACAGGCGGCGATGCTCACAGCGATGGGCGTCGACTGGGGCCAGGGTCACTTCCTGGGTCTCCCCGAGCCCCGGGTCGCGGTGCACATCACCGATCATCGTCCGCTGGTCGGCCGCGGCTGACCGCATCGGATGGCCCGTGTCGAGGAGTCCCAACCCCTGATCAGAGACCGGCCAGGGAGCGAAGTGACTCCATGGGACGTGGGCCGACATGAGAAATCACCTCGGCGGCGGCCACCGATCCGAGTCGACCGCATTCGACAAGGTCGAACCCTTGCGCAAGACCGAACAGGACTCCGGCCGCGTACTGATCGCCCGCTCCGGTGGTGTCGAGGAGTTGGCGGGGTTCGACCGGGGCGATCTCGATGACCTCTCCCTGGGTGACGATCAGCGAACCCCGCGGGCCGAGGGTCACGCAGGCCAGCTCGACATCGCGGGCGACCGCAGCCACTCCCTCGTCGAGATCCTTCGTGGCGTACAGCGTTGCCAGTTCCGCCTCGTTGGCGAACAACACGTCGACACGATTGGCGACCAGATCACGGAACTCGGCA
>JAHECQ010000271.1 GCA_024641625.1 Acidimicrobiales bacterium
AGAGCCTTCGCGTCGTCGGCTACCTGCTGCTGGCGGCCGTGGTCGTGCTCACCGGGGTCGTGCCCGTTGCTGCGGATCCGGCCATCTTCCTGACCGCGAACCTCACGCTGCTCGGATTGACCAGTGCAGCCCATGTGTCCTTGGCGCGGGGACGCCACCGGCTGATGCCGGCCATGTTGTTCGAGTTCCTTCGTATCCCCATGAGCCTGACCGCGGCGCGTCAACTCGTGCTCGGCGGATCCATGACGTTCCAGGTCACGCCCAAGGGGCGGTCGGGCGATGACCGCAGGATTCCCCAGGTGCCCCTCAGCCTGGTCGGACTGGCCACGCTCGCGGCCCTCGGGTTGAACGTCTCCTTCCTCACCCGACTCGGGGCCATCGACGGTCCGACTGGCATCCATGTCGACGTTGCCGCGACGGTGCTCGTCGGGAATCTGGTGATGCTCGCCCTCGCCGCCAAGCGCATCCGTCGTCAGGACTTCGGCGACGAGCGCCGCCGCGCTCGACGCTTCGAGCGCGATCTCCGTTGCCGCGTCGGCATCAAGGAAGGGCTGCTGCGCCACCCGTCGACCACTGGCGGTCACATTGCCTTCCGAGCTCAACCGGGGAACCACGTCCTGTCGCTGCTCACGCGTGAGGGCCCGGTCGAGCTTCGTTGCTGGCTCACCCCTGCGCCGAACGGCGGCACGACCGTCGAGTTCGGACCGGGCCAGTACCGCGAACGAGCGGCCCTGGCACGCACGCTCTACAGCGAGGTACAGGAGATGCCGATGCTGCCACGCGAAGTCGCGTCTCATCGTGTGCCAGTGCCCGAGATCCCGATCGTTCCCGGTCGTCGTTCCGGCGAGGAGGAACGTCACCGTCCGCCTCGGCCCCAGCACCGCTCGACCGCCGAGCACTAGTGGGTCTTCGCCCAGCAGGTCGCCGGTGACCGTCTGCGGAGAGCCGTCGCCAGGCGGTACCGTCGGGTCGTGGAACGCCTGGCCATCTTGGCGTCGATTCGCACCATCGACGACCTCAGCTTGTGGATACGGGGGAGCGGTCTCGAGATCGTGATGCTGCTCGCCGGTGGGTTGTTGACGATCCGCAGCGCCAAATGGCTGCTGGCCATGGGTGAACGCGCCGCCGACGAGCGAGCAGGCGATACCGATCAGGTGGGACCGCGGCGCCACAAGGCCATCACCCAGGCGATGGGCTGGCTGGTCACGGCCATGGTCTCCGTCGCCGTCGGCGTGTTGATTGCCGACCGTTTCGGCCTGCCGATGGCCACCCTCGTTCCCACCGCCACTGTCGTCGGCGTCACCGTGGGATTCGGCGCTCAGCGGTTGGTGCAGGACATCTTCTCCGGCTTCTTCCTGCTCGCCGAGCGTCAACTCTCCATCGGTGATGTGGTGAGGATCTCGGCCCCGGGCACGATCGAGGGCATCAGCGGAACGGTCGAGGAGGTCACCCTGCGAGTCACCCGACTTCGCACCTTGAAGGGTGAGGTGGTGTTCATTCCCAACGGGGAGATCCGCCAGGTCACCAACCTGTCTGTCGAGTGGGCTCGCCTCGTGCTCGATGTCCCCCTTCGTCCCGACGAGGACGTCGATCGAGCCATCACCGTGCTTCGGGGCGTCTGTGAGCAGATATGGCAGGACGAACCGTGGGCGACCATGCTGCTCGACCCTCCCGAGGTCCTCGGAGTCCAGGCGATCAACGTCGGGGTGGTCCAGGTTCGTCTCGTCGCTCGAGTTCGTGCCACCCAACAATGGGAGGCCGGCCGGGAACTCCGAAGGCGGGTGGCGCTCGGCTTGAGCGATGCCGGCATGGAACCGGTGAAGCCGATCATGACACCGCAGGGGATCGAGGAGCCATGAAACAGATGCGCCCCTCGACCATGGTCGCCATCGCCGTCTTCGTGGTGAGCGGCGTGCTCTACGTCTTCGTGCAACCCGACGACCAGCCGGTACCCGAATCCTCACCGATCCCCGTGTTCGTCGTCACCACCACGACGGCTCCGACAAACCCGACCGACGCAACCTCCGGTCCGAGCACCGACACGACGGTGCCCTCGGCCGAGGGGTCATCGACCGAGGGTGGAGGCACCGGCGCCACATCGACGCCGCCGGCCACCAATGTCGACCGCTCATCGACCTCGACGTTGCCGGCTCCATCGGAGACGACGGCCGGCTGACTGCGCCGCCCGATCGATCAGCTCGAAGTGACCATGGCGGCATCGGAAATGGCGGCACCGGAAATCGTGGTGCGATGCAGCAAGCGGTCATACCCCTCGTACCCCCCGGTCGCCCGATGGAGCACCGAACGGTTGTCCCACATCGTCAGCGTGCCGGGCTGCCACCGGTGGGTGTAGACGAACTCATCCCTGGTCTGCCAGGCATGCAGCTCCTCGATCAGGCAGCGCGCCTCGTCGCCGGGCATGCCCTCGATGCCGATGATGTAGCCGAGGCAGCCGAAGATACCCAGTCGGCCAGTTTCGGGGTGGGGTCGGAGGATCGAGTGGAGTTGAGTGGCCGTCGCCGTCTCGCTCGGGCGGATGTCCATGCTCCGATCGCCGGCCTGGTCATCGAACCCGTACGTGCCATTGGGGGCATAACCGAAACGGGCCGAATGGATCGCCATCCTGCCCTCGAGACGCGCTCGGAGATCAGCCGGCATGGCCTCGAGGGCTGCGTGCTGATCGGCGTAGAGAGTGTCGCCGCCGACCGGTGGAATCGTGATACCGAGCAGGCAGGTGAACGACGGAGGGGTGGCCTGGAAACTCCAGTCGCTGTGCCAGTTCTCGGCGAACAGTGACGAGGTCTCATCGGCGCGTCTGGCCACGGCGATGACGTGTTCGCGTCCGGCGATGGGCGCAATGTAGGGATCGTCGCCGAATCCCCCGAAGTACAGCGAGAACCGCTCGAGGTCGTCGTCGTCCATCGTCTGGTCGGCGAAGGCAATCACGTGATGATCGAGCACGGCCCGACGGATCTCGGCCACCGTCTCCGGCCCGAGCGGCCGGCTGAGGTCGACCCCGCTCACCATCGCCCCACACGCCTGTCCGGACTCGATCACCTCGATTGCCATGTCCCGAACGCTAGCCGGTCGAAGTGGTCGGACGACTGACGACGGCAGCCACCGCTCCCAGTACCACCAGCCCACCGACGGCCTGCTGCGTGGTGAAGTGTTCGCCGTTGATGGGCCAGGACGCGAGCACCGCCACGACCGTCATGCCCAACAGGTAGAGCGACGATCGCGACGCAGGCACGAACTTCTGCACCCAACTCATGAGCGTGTGGCTGAAAATGCCGACGACCCCGGCGACGTAGAAGAGGTAGATCCAGTCGCGGCCGCCCAGCAGGCCGTAGTCGGAGGGCCGAGTGAAGGCAACGGCGAACGGTGTGACGAACAGCGCGGAGAACAGCGTCGACGCCGACATCCATTCCAATGGATGAACCTCGAATCGCGTCCGGACCATGCGATTGCGGACGTAGTAGCCCGTGAAACTGAGCAGAGACACCACGCCACCCATCACGCCGAGCGCGTCCATCTCCACCTCGGGTCCATTGCCCAGGATGACGATGCCGACACCGAGGATGCCGACGATCGTCCACGCCACATGCCATCGGGAGGGACGCTCGCCCAGCCAACGACCGGCGACCACCAGGACGATCCCGGGCTGGAGTGCCATGAGGATCGACAGCACCGCAACCGAGGTCCGCTGGAGCGAGAAGAACACCGCGACCATGTTCAACCCGAACAGCGCTCCGGCCAGCCAAGTGTGTCGCAGCGTCTCCCGAGTGACTCGATGTCCCGTCGCCGCGGTGACGGCGAACAGGATCGGTACCGACGCCCAGAATCTGGTACTGGCAATGACCAACGGCGGAGCAGTGATGAGCTTCGACACCGGAGGTCCGATGCCCCACAGCACGATGATGCCGGCCATGGTGATACCGGGAAGTCGCGAGCTGCGGGACGTGGGACCGGCCGCCGACGGCAGCGGCGGCGGAGCGACGACCGCGGTCGCAGACCCTCGTCGACCGACCGATGGGATGTTCGTGAGCTGTCTCAAGCAGATCCCGTTCGCTCGTCAGATCACTTCGGGTGCAGGTTCCACCGGCGTCTGCTCGTTGTCGGCCACCAGGCCAGAATCGAGGTCTGCTCGATCGATGGGACGAATGACATCGCCCGGGGCCACCGTGCCACCCAGCACGATCCGAGCATTCAGGCCCGATCGGTGAACCAGTGGTCGAAAGACGCGTTTGGCGACCAGTCCCTCGAGATAGGCGCACGGTACGTTCAGTCGTCCGCCGTAGAACACACAGGATCCGACGGCGAAGTAGGCGCCGACGAGATGATTCAGTGGTACCCCGACCGTCGTGATGTTGCGTCGATGCTCGACGGGCAACAGGTCGACATCGTGGTCACGTCGCAACGCCTCCAACGTCTCGACCTCTATCAGCGTGACCTGTCGATCGAGGTGCGGTCGTGACGAATAGTGCCCGACACCGAGGGCATACCGATCGCCCTCGATTCCGTAGCCGGCGATCAGCGTCGCCGCCTCGAGCGGTTGCATGGGCGCCGATCCCACCGGCGCAATGTGGATCGACGTCACCTGGCCTTCGAACGTCATGGTCGGAACCTACCAGCAGCGCCATCGCGGTTCCCGATCCCAGAGCCGCTACCGACCGGAGAAGCGGTGCTCGAGTGCGGTGATCTCGGGCAAGCCGATCAGATCGGTGAAACCACCGAACGTCATCAACTCATCGGCGAACGGCGCCGGTGTGCCGGTGACCTTGAGCTTGGCCAGGAAGTCCTGCATGGCGGCGGTCGCCGCCAACAACATGCCAATCGGCATCAGGATCATGGCGAACCCCAAGGCGGCGATCTCCTCGTAGGTCAGCGGCGGGGTCTTACCTCCTTCTGCCCAGTTGAACAGCAAGGGGAACCCGCGGAACTCCCTCGCCACCCGTTCGATCTCGTCGATGCCCACCAAGGCCTCGACGAACAACACGTCGGCGCCGGCCTCGGCGCAACGAGTCGCCCGACGCAGGGCCTCGTCCATTCCGTGTGGTGCCCGGGCGTCGGTGCGGGCGATGATGACGAAATCGTCGTCGGTGCGGGCTGCGGCGGCCGCCGCGATCTTGCCCACCATCACGTCGGCCTCGACCACCTGCTTGTTCTCCATGTGCCCACATTTCTTGGGTAGGACCTGGTCTTCGATGTGGAGACCGGCGACCCCTGCCCGCTCGTACTCCTGCACCGTCCGGATCACGTTGATCTGGTTGCCGTAGCCGGTGTCGGCATCGGCCACCACCGGCAGGTCGACCGCACCGACGATCCGGCGAGCGTTGTCGACCATCTCCGACAATCCCAACAACCCGACGTCGGGTCGGCCCAACAGCGATGCCGTGGTGCCGAAACCGGTCATGTAGACGGCATCGAACTCGGCCTGCTCGATCAGCCGGGCACCCAGAGCGTCGTAACAGCCGGGCAGCACCAGCGGACGCCGGTCGGCCATCGCGGTGGCGAGGAGCGTGCGTAGTCGGGCGGGGCCGCCTGGACGGCGACCAAGTAAGTC
>JAHECQ010000010.1:0-7855 GCA_024641625.1 Acidimicrobiales bacterium
CGACATCTTCCAGGTCGTGCTCTCCCAACGGTTCGATTTCGATCTCGACGCCGATCCGGTCGACGTCTACCGGGTTCTGCGTCAGATCAACCCGAGTCCGTACATGTACCTGCTGAAGAATCCGGGCCTGACCCTCGTCGGTTGTTCGCCGGAGCCGCTGGTGCAAGTTCGCGATCGTCGGGTGATCTCCCGGCCCATCGCCGGCACCCGACGTCGGGGCACGACGGTCGAGGAGGATCGTCGCATGGCTGCCGAACTCTCCGAGGACCCGAAGGAACGCGCCGAGCATGTGATGTTGGTGGATCTTGCCCGCAACGATCTCGGCCGCGTGGTCGAGTACGGGTCGCTCGAGGTCGCCGAGATGATGACGCTCGAGCGATACAGCCACGTGATGCATCTGACCAGTCAGGTCGAAGGCAACCTCCGCCCGGAACAGACCGTGATCGACGTCCTGCGGGCCACCGTGCCCGCCGGCACCGTGTCGGGTGCTCCCAAGGTGCGGGCCATGGAAATCATCGATGAGCTGGAGCCGGTGAAACGCGGACCTTACGCCGGGCTGGTCGGCTACATCGACTTCTCCGGCAATCTCGATTCGGCCATCACGATTCGAACCATGTTCTGTGGGCCCGAACGGGCATCGATCCAGGCCGGTGCCGGTGTGGTCGCCGACAGCGTTCCAGCGCTGGAGGAGTTGGAGTGTCGCAACAAGGCGCGTGCCCTGCTCGCCGCGGTGGTTCCGGCACGGAAGATGACCGCAGCACGCACCGACGCAGGCTGAGCCGCCGCATACTGGACCCATGACTCTTTCGATGGTCCAGACCCAGGCGGCGCTCGACAACAGCGTCGTGGCCTTCGACGCCGTGCGCGACGTGATCGACGTCGTCGGCGCCGACGCCGCCACCTATCTCCAAGGTCAGATTTCGCAGGATGTGCTCGGGTTGGACATCGGGTCGTCGCGGTGGTCCTTCATCCTGGCGCCCCAAGGCAAGGTCGATGGATGGTTCCGGATCAGCAGGATCGATGACGACCGGTTCGTCCTCGATCTCGACGCGGGGTTCGGCGAGGCGGTGCTCGCTCGGCTGGTGCGGTTCAAGCTCCGGACCGAGGCGGTGATCACCGTGGCAACTCGGCGATGGCTGGCTCTTCGCGGTCCGCTGTGGTCCGACGTTGCGCTCGAGGAACTGGGTGGTCTGGCCGTGTCGCCGTCTTGGCCGGGCGTCGAGGGCATCGACGTGCTCGGGCCCACGTCCGAGCCGGTGCTGGGTGCGGGCGAGGCCGTGCCCTTCGGCGATCCCACCGTCTTGGCGGCGCAGCGGATCCGCGCCGGAATGCCGGCCATGGGCGCCGAGCTCGACGAACACACCATCCCGGCCGAGGCCGGCGTCGTCGAGGCTTCGGTGAGTTTCACCAAGGGCTGTTATGTCGGGCAGGAGCTGGTGGCGCGGGTGGACAGTCGCGGCAACAACACCCCGAGGAATCTCGTTGGTGTCCGCTTCGAGGGGGCCGACCTCCCCGAGCCGGGTATCGACCTCCATGGGGTCGACGCTCCGATCGGTCGCATCACCAGTGCAGCCCGTACCCCCTCGGGCGTGGTCGCCTTGGCCTATGTGAAGCGTGGCACCGAGCCCGACGGCTCGGTGCGGGTGACCTTGCCATCGGGCGAGTCGGCCGTGGGCAGGTTGGTCACCCTGCCATTCTGAGCCAGGGCCGATCTGACGCTGGAGCGATCGATGGCGATCGGTACCGGTGTCGTGCCTGATCGATCAGTGTGCGAGCGGCAGACGGACGCGCATGGTGGTCCCCAGGCCGTTGTGGCTTTCCGCTGACACTGTGCCCCCCATGGCTCCGGCCAATTCCTTGACAATGGCGAGACCCAGGCCCGAGGAGTTCTCGGCTCGTAGCGGCTTGAGACGGGTCACATACAGCCGCTCGAAGACGAAGGGAACGTCCTGCTGGGGAATGCCGGGTCCGTCGTCGATCACCGACAGCAGGGCTTCGTGGTCACCCACTTCGACCCGCACCTCGATGCGGCTGTCGGCGAACTTGAGCGCGTTGTCGATCAGGTTGCCCACCACCTGCGCCACTCGGTCGGGGTCGGCCATGACCGGCGCGCGCACATTGCCCGAGGCCTCGAGTGCGACTCCCAGGCCGGTCGCTCGAGGCGAATGATCCTCGACAACGATCGCTGCCAGCTCGGTGAGGTCGATGAGCTGGGGTTCGAGCCGGAACTGGCGAGCGTTCAGGCGGGCGAGGTCCAGGAGATCGCCGACCAACCGGGACAAGCGCTGGGCATTGGCGGCGATGACGGTCCCTGCTGCGACGGGGTCGTCGACCGCTCCATCGGTCAGGGCCTCGGCATAGCCGTTGATGGCCGTGAGCGGGGTGCGCAGGTCGTGTGACACCGACATGAGGAACTCCTGCTCGACTGCTCGGCTCCGGCCCAGGTCGGTGGCCATTCGATTCACGGCATTCCCCAGAGCCGCCAACTCATCGTCACCGTCGACCTCGACACGAGTCTGCAGGTCGCCGGCGGCGATGCGCGCTGTCGCCATCTCGATCTGCAGGAGCGGGCGGGTGAAGCGGTCGGCCAGCCATCGGGCCACCGCCAAGCTGAGCAGGAGCACGCCGGCAGCCGATGCGAGAAACCACCACCGGGCGGAGGAAGAGACCGAGACGACCTCGCGAGAAACGAGAATCGCCAATGGTTGGTCGGCCAGAGGACCTCGGCCGATCCGTGCGGTGATGCGAGTGAGACCGATCACCTCCCCACGGCCGTCGATGAGCACTGGTCCGTCATCGAGCGCGTCGACCTCGAGGGGCGACAGGTTGATCTGCTTCCGCCGATCCGGCGTCGTCGTCACCACCCGACCGCGGTCGGTGACGACGACGATGTCGGCGTCGCTCGCATCGAAGGCCTCGCCCAGACGCCCGATGGCCGGTTGTACCCGATCGATCGTGCCGTCGCTGTTGGCGTTGTCGGTGAGTTCGGCCAATACCTCCAGTTGATCGAGCACCCTCGACCTCGCCGATGCCCGCGCACCGATCTGAGTGAAGAACAGGACACCCGCTCCGACGAGAACGACCGCAGCCAGCGCCACTCCGACGAGTGCGAGCATGATGCGGCGTCTCATGCCATCAGGTCCCCGGTCGAGCGCATTTCGCTCATCCGAGGCGGTAGCCCATCCCCCGCACCGTGGCGAGGGGCAGGTCATCACCGAGCTTGCGTCGCAACTGGCGAATGTGGACGTCCACGGTTCGAGGGTCGCCGAACCAGTCGGGTCCCCACGCTCCGTCGAGAATCTGTTGGCGGGACAGAACGATGCCGGTGTTGTGAACGAGGAACTCCAACAGTGACCACTCCTGCCCGGCCAGGGCCACCTCGGTGCCCTCAGCCTCGGCGACGCGTCGTGAGAGGTCGATGTTGATGGAGCCGAACTCGTTGCAGATGGCGGATTCCGCTCGCCGTTGCCCGCGTCGCATGATGGCCTTGACGCGGGCGACGATCTCGCGGGGTGAGAAGGGCTTGGAGACGTAGTCGTCCGCTCCGAGCTCCAGACCCAGGATTCGATCGATCTCGTCATCGCGGGCGGTGAGCATGAGCACGGGAACATCCGATCGGGTCCGCAGCTCGCGGCACACGTCGAGCCCGTCGAGCCCACCCGGGAGTCCGATGTCGAGTACGACGAAGTCCGGCTGGCGGGCGCGAATGGTGTCGAGACCCGTGGCTCCGTCACCGCAGAGATGCACTGTCCAGCCTTCACGTCGGAAATACAAGGCCAACAGATCGGCGATGTCATCTTCGTCTTCGACCACCACGACCGACAGGCTCACCGCACCAGTCTGGCCGCGTTCGGTGAGGAGGAGGTGACAACAAGATGATGATCCTGTTAGGGCCATCGCCTCGGTCCCGCTAGCGTTCGGGTATGTCGAAGATTTCACTGATTGCCAAACTGACCGCAGCCGAAGGAAAGACGAGCGAGCTCGAGGAGGTCCTTCGGGGGGTGTGTGCGGCCGCCGTCGAGGAAGACGGTCTCGAGCTCTATGCTGCCAACGCGGCCAACGACGAGAGCGGTGCCTACTACTTCTTCGAGGTCTACCGCGACGCCGATGCCTTTGCCGTGCACGGCAAGGGCGAACGCATGAGCGCGGCCATGGGGGCCTTCAAGGGACTGTTGGCCGGTCGTCCCGAGGTCACCATGCTCACGCCGGTTGCTGCCAAGGGCCTCGACCTCTGATTCACCCGGCCCCCAGCGGCCCGGCGTGTCAAGCCTGATGGTCACCACCTACCTGGACAAGATTCTCGCCGTCCATCGGGCGGCGGCCGCGGGCGATACCCGTCGTCTCGATCACCTGGTCGAGCAGACCAAGAACCTGGGTCCCACACGTGAGTTCCGCCGAGCGTTGGCGTCGGTCGAGGGACTCGGCGTGATCGCCGAGATCAAACGACGTTCGCCGTCCAAAGGTGATCTCAACCCCGGCATCGACCCCGAGGAATGGGCTGCGGCCTACGAGCGAGGGGGCGCTACCTGTCTCTCGGTGCTCACCGACCGCGACCACTTCGGCGGCTCGCCTGCCGATCTTGCGATGGCTCGGAATGCGGTGACGATCCCCGTGATCCGCAAGGACTTCACGGTGTCGGCCCTCGACGTCGTCGATGCACGCCTCATGGGCGCCGATGCCGTGTTGCTGATCGTGGCCGCGCTCGACGACGCGGAGTTGGCCGACTTTCACGCGCTTGCATCGGAAGTGGGCCTCGACGCGCTGGTCGAGACCCACGACGAGGCCGAGGTCGACCGCGCGTTGGCGGTCGGTGCCGACCTCATCGGTGTCAATCAGCGCGATCTCCTGACCTTCGAGGTCGACACCGATCGAGCGGTTCGGGTGGGTCGCTACCTGCCCGCCGACGTCGTGCGGGTTGCCGAGTCGGGCGTCGGCGGCCCCGCTGACGCCGCCCCGCTGGCCGCCGCCGGCTATCACGCAGTGCTGGTGGGGGAGGCATTGGTTCGCTCTGGCGATCCGGCGGCCGCAGTGGCTGCCCTGCGCGCGGTCGGCTGACCGATGGCTCGTTCCCTGTTCGTCAAGATCTGTGGGATCACCAACGAGGATGACGCGCTGCTCGCTGCGGCCATGGGAGCCGACGCCATCGGCATGATCTTCGCGGCGTCGTCGCGTCGCGTGACCGCGGGCGTTGCTCGCGACATCGTGCGCCGATTGCCCCCGGAGGTCCTCTCGGTCGGCGTCTTTCGCGACGAGAAGCGGGAGCGGGTGGTCGATATCGCCAACACCATCGGTCTGCGAGCTGTTCAACTCCACGGGCACGAGTCGGCGGAGGACACGCGGTGGGTCGCCGAACGGGTGCCGAACGTGATCCGCGCCTTCGGTGTGAGCGATCCGGCGCTCACACCCTCGCGCCTGTCGGCCTACGGTGAGGTCAGCCTTCTCCTCGACTCGCCGGCGCCCGGCAGCGGCGAGGCGTTCGATTGGAGTCTCATCGACGAGTTGGCATTGGGTCGTGGCTTCGTGCTGGCCGGCGGGCTCACGCCGGCCAACGTGGCCAGAGCCGTTGGACGAGTCCGACCTTGGGGTGTCGATGTCAGCAGTGGTGTCGAGGCTCGCCCGGGCATCAAGGACCCCGTCAAGGTGCAACAGTTCATTGCCAACGCCCGAGCTGCGCACGAGCTGCTGCATCGAGACGATGACCCCGGTGCACCCGAGTCACACTATGACTGGTCACACGATGATGGAGCAGGCGTCGGCAACCGACGCCCGAGAGGAGACCGATGACCATCCCGTTGTCGGGCACGGGAGCAGCCGATCGCGCACCTCACCGCGGTCCGAACCCGGACTGTGAGCTGTGTAGGGCCGATCGGTACACCCACTGGTACCACGAGGACGAACACTGTTGGGTCGCTGACTGCGAGGTGTGCGCCGTGCCGATGGTGGTGTGGAACGACCACGGCACCGAACCATCCGATGACGTGGTCGCCCACCTGTTGGAGTGCCTGTCAGCGGCTGCGAGGGACCGCTTCGGAGCAGACGGCTGGAAGATCGATCGCACCATGCGCCAGGTCCCCGATCACTTCCACGCTCACGCTCGGGACGATCATTGGTGGGGACAGCGGTTCAGTCGCCCGATGTCGCGATACACCGACGTGGGAGGAACCCGTGTCGAGCACGCCATGCCGGGCTCAGTCGCCGAGTTCGAGCGCTCGGTTGACACCTGACACGATCGCACGCAGTGAGGCCGTCACGATGTCGGTATGCATGCCGACGCCCCACAACTCGCGGTTGCCGACCTTGAGCTCCATGTAGCACGCAGCCTTGGCATCCGCGCCTCCGCCGACGGCATGCTCGTGATAATCGAGCACTCGCAGACCGGTGTGGAGCGAATCGTTCATGGCGTTGGCGAACGCCTCGATGGTGCCCCCGCCGACGCCTTCGATCTCGACCTCCTGGCCGTCGACTCGGAGTTTCGCGTTGAGTTTCGTCCGGTCCTCGCCGGATTCGTTCTGGCTGGATTTGAACGAGACCAGCTCATAGGGCTTGGAGACCGCCAGATAGTGGTTCCGGAACTCCGTCCAGATCTCCCGGCCGGTGATCTCCTTGCCCGTGGCATCGGTGATGGTCTGGATGACACGGGTGAATTCGATCTGCAGGCGGCGGGGAAGGTCGATCTCCTGCTCGGTCTTGAGTAGGTAGGCCACGCCACCCTTGCCGGACTGAGAGTTGACCCGGATGACGTCCTCGTAGGTGCGGCCGACATCCTTGGGGTCGATCGGGAGGTACGGGACCTCCCACAGCACCTGTCCGGTGGCCGCCATGGCATCGAAGCCCTTGTTGATGGCGTCTTGATGCGATCCCGAGAATGCGGTGTAGACCAGATCACCCACGTAGGGATGTCGCGGATGCACCGGGAGCTGGTTGCAGTGCTCGGCGATCCGGCGGCTCTCGTTGATGTCGGTGAAATCGAGCTCGGGATCGACACCCTGGCTGAACAGGTTCAACGCCAGGGTGACGACGTCGACGTTGCCGGTGCGTTCGCCGTTGCCGAACAACGTTCCCTCGACGCGGTCGGCACCGGCCATGACACCGAACTCCGCTGCGGCGACTGCGGTACCTCGGTCGTTGTGCGGGTGCAGCGACAAGACCACGGCTTCACGATTGTCGATGTTGCGGTGGAACCATTCGATCATGTCGCCATAGACGTTCGCCGTGCTCATCTCGACGGTGGCCGGGAGATTGAGGATCACCGGATGCTCCGGCGTGGGCTGCCACACGTCCATGACCGCCTCGCAGATCTGCTTGGCGAAGGGCAACTCGGTGCCGGTGAAGCTCTCGGGCGAGTACTCGTAGCGGATGACGGTGTCGCCCATGTGTCGTTCCTGGGCCCGGCAGTGCTCGGCTCCCTTGACGGCGATGTCGATGATGCCGGCCTCGTCGAGGCCGAACACGACACGTCGCTGCACGGTCGAGGTGGAGTTGTACAGGTGAACGATCGCTTGTTTTGCCCCGACCAGGCTTTCGAAGGTGCGCTCGATCAGTTCGTCACGGCTCTGCGTGAGGACCTGGATGACGACGTCGTCGGGAATGCGGCCCTCTTCGATGATCTTGCGCACGAACTCGAAGTCGGTGTCGGAGGCGGCGGGAAAGCCCACCTCGATCTCCTTGAAGCCGATGGCAATGAGCTTCTCGAACATCAGGAGCTTGCGCTCGGGATCCATTGGTTCGATGAGCGCCTGGTTGCCGTCTCGAAGATCGACACTGCACCACAGTGGTGCCCGTTCGATGACGGTGTTCGGCCACGTTCGATCGGGCAGGTTGACTTGGGGGAAGGGTTGATACTTCTCGGTGGCCA
>JAHECQ010000010.1:7865-21476 GCA_024641625.1 Acidimicrobiales bacterium
TGGGCCGGCGCCGGCGGGGCGATTGCTGCGGAAGGGATTGCTCATGATCTGGTGCTCACTTCTGTTGCTCTCTCGGAGAGATGTTCTGCGACTTTTGGGACTGTTGATCGATCGGACGGAGAAAACCCGGCGCGCCTCAGGCGGCGGCCGGGCTCAGAAGTCGGAGTTCAAGCAGAAGTCGCGTGGCAACCACGAGAGGAGTATAGGCACAGAGGCCGTTTGGTCGCACGCATTCACGTTGCATGACTACGACGGTCCATCTTGGAGCAGGCGTTGACCGAACGCCTCCAAGCGGGCGGACACCTCGGGATCGACGTCGAAGGGCTGCGCCTTGAGACGCAGCTGGATCCGTCGGAAGACGTCGGATTCCAGGTTGCAGCGGTCGCACTTGTCCAGATGGAGGGACACTGCCCGAGCCTGGGCCGCGTCCACTTCTCCGTCGAGGTAGGCCTGGAGGACTTCCATCACCTGATCGCAGGTGAGGCCTCGTTCGATGCCCAGCCGGCTCATGAGTCTCATGATGAGCTTCACCCGATGCTCCTTTGGCTGTCGAGGCCGGTGTCGGCGATCGTGTCCCGTATCCGTTTCCGGGCCCGATGGAGCCGGCTCATGACGGTGCCCACAGGGACATCGAGGAGATCTGCGGCCTCCTGGTAGGCCAAGCCATGCAGATCGACCAGTTCGACGACCTGGCGGAAGTCATCGCTGAGGGTCGCGAACGCCTGATCGATGGTGGAATCGAAGGTGCCGGCGATCACGGTCGTCTCCGGGGTGTCGGAGTCGGTGAACATTCCGACTTGCTCGGCGAGGTCGGGATCATCGAGAAGGTCGGGGCGCTTCTTGCGGGCGTTGTTGATGTTGGCGTTGCGCATGATGGTGAGCAGCCATGCCCGTGGGTAGCGACCGTCGAAGCTGTCGATGGCTCGGAACGCGCGGAGCAGCGTTTCCTGGACGAGATCCTCGGCATCGGCCGCGGACCGAGTGAGCGATCTGGCGGCTCGATAGAGCAGATCGATCTCGGGAAGAATCTGACGCTCGAAGTTGGATGTCCCACGTTGACTTGCTCGCTCTGGAGGATCCGACGCGTCTGACGGTGGCGGTACGGAAGATGTCACGATGATGATCTCGTCTCGGTCAAACCGGTCAGCAGTGGCCTGCATTCCCAGCGGCTGCGTCGAAGGGTAATCGCCACGAGGGCAGCGCCCACGACACCTCGGCGGCCGACGAATGTGACTGGCACCTCTCTAGCCTCGCATCATGAGCGAGCCCGAGCAGATCACCGTCCATGACTTTGTTGGGGGCATGGCCTGGTTCGAGGCGCTGGTCGACCGCTTCTACGACCGCGTGGAGGTCGACCCTGTTCTCCGGCCGCTGTATCCCGAGGATCTCACCGACTCGAGAACTCACACTGCGCTGTTTCTTGCGCAGTTCTGGGGTGGACCGACGACCTACAGCGACCAACGTGGGCATCCTCGACTGCGGATGCGTCATTTGCCCTTCGCCATCGGCCAACGAGAGCGCGATGCATGGCTGGGTCACATGCTCGCCGCGCTGGACGCTGCTCCCGTCCCGTTGCCCGCCGAGGTGTCGGCTTTGTTCGTCGAGTACTTCGAACGCGCCAGCACCGCGATGATCAACCAGCCGTGATCGCGGGGATCATTTTGCCGTCCGTAACGGGCCGTTGTAATTTGCCGGAGGAGGCCCCAAGCGGCGTCCGAGGCGGCTCTTCGCGTTCGGGAACTGGTTCGGATGCTTGACTTTGTCATTTGCGGCGACTCTTCTGGTTTCATAGTGATCCCCGATTGGCGGGGTGTCGGAACCAGGAGATCGTCATGAACAAGACCGAGTTGGTCGACGCAGTTGCCGAAGAGACCGGATTGACCAAGAAGGATGTCGGAGCCGTCATCGACGGCATGTTCGACCTGATCTGCAAGTCGGTGTCCCAGGGGGAGAAGGTAGCCATCCCCGGCATGCTCAGCTTCGAACAGGTGCAGCGCAAGGCTCGCAAGGGTTTCAACCCCCAGACGGGCGAGCCCATCGACATCGCAGCCTCGATGGCCGTCAAGGTCAGCGCCGGTGCCAAGCTCAAGGCTGCAGCCAAGGGCTGACACCTCTGATCGAGATCGATCGCCCCCGTTTGCGAGGGCGATCGATCTCGCCGGCTCTCGGGTGCGGCCGATCCATTAGGATCGATTCCGTGACATCGACCAACATTCCTCCCGCTGGATTGCCGAGCCCGGGGGCTGCAGCACCCGAGTTCAGCCTCACCGACCAGACGGGGGCCACCGTCACGCTCGCTTCCCTCCGTGGCGCTCCGATCCTCCTCTACTTCTATCCCAAGGCGATGACACCCGGCTGCACCACGCAGTCGTGCCTCCTGCGCGACGTGAAGAGCGACATCGGCTCGGCCCGTATCGTCGGCGTGAGCCCCGATGCACCGGAGAAACTGGCCCGTTTCGACGAGAAGTACGGACTGGGTTTCACCTTGCTCTCCGACCCGGATCATCATGTCGCCGAGGCCTATGGAGCCTGGGGTCAGAAGAAGCTCTACGGCAAGGTGTACGACGGCATCATCCGTTCGGCCTTCCTGATCGACGGTGCCGGCCTCATCGCTGCAGCGTTCCCCAAGATCAGTCCGAAGGACACGCCGACCAAGCTGCTGGCCGGCCTGGCGGAGCTCGGCGCATGAGCGAGTCGGACTCGACCGGGGCCGGACTCCACCCTCTGCCACGGCCCGAAGAACTGCTTCCGCACAGACCTCCGTTCCTCCTGGTCGATGAGCTTCTGGAGCTCGTGCCCGGCGAGCGAGCTGTCGGTCAATGGACCTTGACAGGGGACGAGTACTTCTTCGCCGGGCACTTCCCCGGGCGTCCGACCCTCCCCGGCGTCCTCATGATCGAGGCGTTGGCTCAGGTCGGGGCATGTGGGGCGCTGTCGAATCCCGCCTTTGCCGGGAAGATCCCGTTGTTCGGCGGTGTGGATGGGGCGAAGTTCCGTCGGCAGGTGCTCCCCGGCGACACCCTGCGTCTCGAAGTCGTGTTCGCACGCATGGGAAGCCGGGGCGGCCGGGGCAGCGGTCGCGCGACCGTGAACGGCGAGCTGGCGTGTCAGGCGGAGTTGATGGTGGTCATCGTCGACCCCTGAACACCGATGACCACCATCGCCTCAGTGACGACCATCGCCCGAGCAGCAGATCCGCGCCTGAGCAGCAGATCCGTCGAGCGGTACCCGTACCCCGCAGTGCCGTCGTTCCGGCCGAAGGCGCTCGAGGTCAGGCGGGACCGATCACGACCGAGCCGTTGTGTCCACCGAAACCGAAACTGTTGGACATCGAGGGGCCCGGTTCCCAGGAGCGCCCCTCGGGATCGGTGACCAGATCGATCGGCGGGAGTTCGGGATCTCGTTGCTCGAGGCCGACCGTCGGTGGAATCGTCCGATGTTGGATGGCCAGCACGACAGCTGCGGCTTCGAGTGCGCCTGCCGCGCCGAGCGCATGCCCGGTGACACCTTTGGTCGAGGTGATGATCGGGCCCTGCTCACCGAACACCTTGGCGATGGCGTTGGCTTCGGCAGCGTCGTTGAGAGGAGTCGACGTGCCATGGGCGTTGATGTGGACCAGGGATGCAGCTGGGACGTTGGCGTCTTCGAGGGCCAGTTCCATGCAGCGCACCGCGCCGGAACCCCCGGGGGCGGGAGCGGTGATGTGATGAGCGTCCGCGGTACTGGCCGAGCCCAAGGCCTCGGCCAGGATCGTGGCTCCACGGGCGATTGCGTGATCCCACTCCTCGAGAATGAGGATGCCGCAACCTTCGGCGATGACGAAGCCGTCGCGGCGTACGTCGAAGGGCATCGACACCCCGGACGACGACATGGCCGTCATGTTCCGGAACCCGGCCAGTGCCGTGGGGGTGATGGGCGCTTCGCTGCCGCCGGCGATCATCACATCGGCTCGTCCGTACCGAATCGTGTTGATGGCGTTGCCGATGGAGTGGGTGCCGGCGGCGCAGGCGGTGACCACGGCCTCGCAGGGTCCCTGGAAGCCGTATCGCATGGACACCGATGCGGCTGCGGCATTCGGCATCATCATCGGGATGAGAAAGGGAGAAACCCGGCGGTCTCCCTTGTCGTGGCGAGTGACGATCTGCTCTTCGTTGGTGGTGATGCCGCCGATACCGGTGCCGATCATGACTCCGCAGTGAGCAGGATCGACGTCGAGTTCACCCGCTTGTGCAAGCGCTTCGGCGGTGGCCGCCAGGGCGAACTGCGAGAAGCGATCCGACCGGCGGGCATCCTTGGGGCTGTCGAACCAGGGACTGGGATCCCAGCTTTCGAGTTGGCGGATGTCGCCGATGGCCTGATGACGGAACAGGCCCTGCCAGAAGGCGTCGCGACCCACCCCGCACGGTGCGACCACGCCGACGCCGGTGATGGCGACGCGCCGCGTCTGGCTCGGCATCAGAGCTTGCCGACAACCAAGTCGTAGGCGGAGCCGACGGTGTCGACGCCCTCGAGTTCTTCCTCGTCGACCGAGACGTCGAACTCCTCTTCGAGCGCCATGACCAGTTCGACCAGGTCGAGGCTGTCGGCGTCGAGATCCTCGGCGAAACGAGCTTCCTTCGTGACCTTGGCAGGATCGAGCGAGAGCACCTCAACGGCACACTTCACGAAACGCTCGAAGTTCTTCTCGTCACTCACAGTTGGTTCCTCCTGAACCGTTGGCAACCGTCATCGACGGATGGGCTTACACGCTAGGGGATGTTTTCACGCACCCATACCAAGTCCGCCATCGACGGGAATGGTGGCGCCGGTGATGTATGCGGCGCCCTCGGATGCGAGAAAGCTCACTGCCGCAGCAACGTCCTCGGGACGACCGATGCGGCCGAGGGGGACCGAGGTGGTCATGGCGGCCTTGGTGTCGTCGCCGAGTGCGTTGAGCATGTCGGTGTCGATGGGTCCCGGGGCGACCAGATTCACGGTGATGTTGCGGGATGCGAACTCTCTGGCCAGCGAGCGGCCGAGGCCGACCAGGCCTGCTTTGGATGCGGCGTAGTTCGCCTGTCCGGTCTGGCCCGTGGAGCCCACCACCGAGGAGATGAGGATGATGCGACCCCAGCGAGCCTTCATCATTGCCTTGACCGCTCGCTTCGCGGTTCGAAATGCACCGCCGAGGTTGGCATCGACGACCCGGCTGAAGTTGTCGTCCGACATGCGCAGTACCAGGGTGTCGCTGGTGACACCGGCGTTGGCCACCACGATCGCCACCGCCCCCAACGATGACTCGATGATGCTGAACGCCGAGTCGATCGAGGCGGTGTCGGTGACATCGCAGGCGACCCACATCAGTCGGGGATCGAGTTCGGTGGGTTCGGTGCGCGAACCGACCGCCACGCGGTGGCCTGCGTCGGCGAGAGCGATGGCACACGCCAGGCCGATGCCTCGCGTGCCTCCGGTGACGAAGGCGACTCGTGGAACCAGCGTGGTCCCGGGGGCGACGTCGGTCATGGTCACCAGGCCGCGGTGCCGATGAGGGTGCCGTCCCAACGGACAATCATCGACGCCCACGTCATGCCTGCTCCGAAACCGAGGAAGAGCACGTTGTCCCCGGGTCGGAGTCGGTTGTCGGCCAGTGCATCGGCCAACGCGAGCGGTATCGACGCAGCCGAGGTGTTGCCGGTGCGGTCGAGAATCATCACCGTCTTGTCGTGGGAGAAGCCGAGCTTCTTCCAGGCGGCGTCGACGATCCGGGTATTGGCCTGATGGGGGATGACGAGATCGATGTCGTCGATCGTGAGCCCGGCCATGGCCAGTGATGCATGAGTCGAGCGCTGCATGACGGTGACCGCCTGGCGGAACACTTCCTTGCCGTCCATCTGCAGGACGCCGTCGTGTTCGGAGTAGAGGATGCCGACGTGGGCGCCGTTGGCCCCGAGATCCCAGCCCAGGACCTGACCCTTGGCCGAGGGGTCCTGGGTGATGATGGCCGCGCCGGCGCCGTTGCCGAACAGAATGCCGGTGTCCCGGGCCGTGTAGTCGGTGATGCGATCGAGGCTCTCGGCCCCGATCACCAGGATATTGACGAGCCCCTGCAACATGAGTCCGTTGGCGACCACCAGACCGTAGACCCAGCCCGAGCATGCTGCCTGGAGATCGAAGGCGCCGCAATCGAGACCCAGCGCGTGGGCCACCGCGGGGGCCGTGCCGGGACAGATGAAGTCGGGGGAAGTGGTGGCCAGGATCACCTGGCCGATGTCGCCGGGGGCAAGGCCGGACCGCTCGAGCGCCTCACGGGCAGCCAGGGTCGAGAGCTCGGAGGTCGAACCCCCGACGTGGCGAGCGCCGATACCCGTTCGATCGCGAATCCACTCGTCGGTGGTGTCCATGGCGACGGTGAGATCGCCGTTGGTGATGATCTTCTCGGGGAGGGCGGCGCCGACTCCGGCGAACCGGAAACCGACGGAGGAGTTGGCGTGGGCGGGCATGGATGATCCTCTCGATCAGGCGGTGCGAAGCCAGGCGATCGGCTGGGAGGTCATGACCCGTTCGCCTTCCAACGCGAGCACGCCCTGAAGCATGCCGGCGAAGGCGGACCGGACTTCGACCGATCCGACGTGGCCCACGAGTTGACCGGCGGTGAGCGGGGTGTTCGAAGTGAGGTCGGCCAACGGTTGGAACACGCCGGTGGCCGGACTCACGACCAGGCGTTCGACGGCGTACAGGTACTCGCCCTCGTGGACCCCTCCGGTGTCGGAGGCGTGGGAGAGGTTGTCGAGCAGCTGGTCGACATCGTTCGGTGTGCCGATGGAGATGTTGGTGGTGCCCTGCACGGTGCGCTTGGCCATACCGGTGAGCACGGTGCCCGGTCCGAGCTCGAGGAACACCGTGGTCCCGGCCTCGACCAGATGGTGCAGGGTCTGTCTCCAGCGAACCGGGCTGGTCAGCTGAGCGCCCATCAGACCGGGCCAATCGTCGGCGTTCGGATGGGGGAGGGCGTCGACGTTGGCGAAGACCGGTCGGTGTGGGGACCGGAACTCCGTCTCGGCGACGGCCTTGCGCAGGCGGTCGCGGGCGGGGGACATGAACGGGGTGTGGAACGCGCCGCCGACCTTGATCGGCATCGCCCGCTTGGCCCCGAGCGACTTCGCCTGCAATGCGGCCGCTTCGAGATCGGCTGGGTCGCCGGCGATGACCACCTGGCCCGGAGCGTTGTAGTTGGCGACCCAGACGTCGCCGTCGGTGCGTGAACAGGCCAGTTCGACTTGGTCATCGTCCAAGCCGAGGACCGCGTACATGGTGCCGGTGCGGGCATCGGCGGCGGCCTGCATGGCATTGCCTCGCTCGGTGACGAGACGGACGCCATCTTCGAAGCTGATGCACCCCGAGGCGACGAGGGCCGAGTATTCGCCGAGGCTGTGGCCGGCATGGAACGCCGGCTCGACCCCCGTCCGTTCGACAGCGTCGAGCACGATCATGCTCATCATGAACGTCGCCAGCTGGGAGTTGCGGGTCTCGGTGAGTGCTTCCTGGTCGGCGTTCAACAGCAGATCGGCGATGTCTCGACCGGCGACCTCGCTGGCCTCAGCGACGAGCTCCCACGAGGGATGGTCGATCCAGGCACTGCCCATCCCGGGAGCCTGCGAACCCTGCCCTGGAAACGTGAAGGCGATCATGACTGAGCTCATCACGACCTCTGACCAGGAAAGTGGCGAACAGGTTTCATGATTGTCGAAGATTCTTTCGGGTCGCCCGACGCTTCACTCGCCGAAGCACTCTTCCAGATACCAGAGCCGCAAGCAACGATCCTCGACGATCGGTTGGTGAAGGTCCGAATTGGCACCGCCTCCGGGACGAAGCAAGGTAGTGTTCTCCTCCCGCTCTGGAGTACGCGCTCCCGAGCGGCCTCCATCTTGCCCGGGTGGCGGAATCGGCAGACGCGGCGGACTCAAAATCCGTTGCCCGCAAGGGCGTGTGGGTTCAAGTCCCACCCCGGGCACCCAGTCAACCAGCACCTCGCACCATGAGCAGCAGATCCACCATCGAAAAGAAGCTCGCTCAGACCGTGGCCGATCTGCATCGGGCCCGAGACGAGATCCGGGTCCTCGATGAGCAGATCGCGTACAGCGCCGACAATGCCGACGATGCGCGCCTGCGAGCCATGGTGTCGGAGACCCCGCTGGCCGAGCGGGATCATCGCGAAGCAGCCCGGGCCGTGGCGGCGCTCCAGCGTGACCGTTCTGCCTGGGACGAACGGGTGAGGAAGCTCGAACAACTCCAGGACACGCTTCTCGACCGCTTGATGGAGGAGACGACATGACCTCCACCCGTCTGGTGTTGGCCGAGGACGAGCCGATCATTCGGCTCGATCTGCGCGAGACCCTCGAGGAAGAGGGTTACGAGATCGTCGGCGAGACCGGCGACGGCGCCCAAGCGATCGAGCTGGTCCGCAAGTTCCGTCCCGACGTGGCCATTCTCGACATCAAGATGCCGGGCACCGATGGGTTGACCGCGGCGAAGGTCATCATCGAGGAACGGTTGGCCGCGGTCGTGATCCTCACCGCATTCTCTCAGCGCGAGCTGATCGAGCAGGCCCGTGACGCGGGCGCCCTGGCCTATGTCGTGAAGCCGTTCCACGGAGGCGAACTCGTACCCGCCATCGAATTGGCCCGAGCAAGGTTTCGGGAGCTGGTTGCCTTGGCCGAGCAGACCGACAGCCTGACCGAGCAGCTCGAGACCCGGAAGGCAGTGGACAGGGCGAAGGGCCTGCTGATGGATCGGCATGGTCTCAGCGAGGGCGACTCGTTCCGCTTCATCCAGACGACCGCGATGAGCAATCGCACGTCGATGAAGGACGTGGCGGCTCGGATCCTGGCCGGCGATCTCGTACCGTGATCGGCCCGACGTACAGCCGGTTCGGCCCGACGTACAGCCGGTTCGGCCCGACGCTCGAAAGGCGGCCGACATGCCTCGCTTGATGCTCATCGACGGGAATTCGCTCACCTACCGGGCTTTCCACGCGCTTCCGCCCGACCTGGCCACGGCCTCTGGCCAGGTCACCAATGCAGTGTTCGGTTTCACATCGATGCTCATCAACCTCGTGCGCGACCATCGACCCGAGGGCATCGCCGTCGCCTTCGATCTCCCCGAGCCGACGTTCCGACACCGCCGGCTCGACACCTACAAGGCAACGCGGGACAAGGCACCCGATGTGCTTCGGGAGCAGATGGGTCTGGTGAGACGGGTACTGGAGGTGTTGCGCCTACCGATCCTCGAGCTTCCCGGCTACGAAGCCGACGACATCATCGCCACCCTGGCCACCCGGGGGGCGGCGGCCGGGCACGACGTGCTCATCGTCACCGGCGATCGTGACAGCTTCCAGTTGGTCTCGGACCCGCACGTGAAGGTCGTCTACAACAAGCGGGGCGTCAGCGACTATGCGCTCTACGACGAGGCCGGCATCGAGGAGCGGACCGGGGTCACTCCTGCGTTGTACGTCCAGTATGCGGCGTTGCGAGGCGACAATTCCGACAACCTGCCCGGTGTTCCCGGAGTTGGGGAGAAGACCGCGGCCAAGCTCATCAACACCTACGGGGGGATCGACGGCATCTATGCGCACGTCGCCGAGCAGACGCCGAAGCTCCGGCAGAACCTGAGCGAGAACGAGGAGATCGTCCGACTCAATCTCGTGATCATGGACCTGGTGCGTGATGCACCGCTCGAGGTGTCGCTCGAGTCGTTCTTCGACCGGGAGATCCCCGATCCCGACGAGGTCAGGCAGGTCTTCGACTTCCTCGAGTTCCGGACCCTGTACGACCGCATGCAAGCCGTCGCCGAGTTCCGGGGACGATCATCGGCGGAGGCTGCGGCCGAGGCCCACCCGTCCGGTCGGGACCTCGCCCCGGTCCTGGTGGGCGGCTCCCCAGAGGAGCTGTTGGCGCGATGGTTCGCCGATCCCGAATCCCCTCCACTGGCGGTTGCGCTCGGTCGCGACGGTCCCGGGGACTCGGCGCCGGTGTCCGGCCTGGCGTACGTGGTCGACGAGGCGGCATCGACCGTCGGGTGGGTGGCGCGCGCCGACTTCGAGTCGATGGCGCCATTCCTCGGTGCCGGCGGCCCCGGCATCGTTGCCCACGAGGCGAAATCACTGCTCCGCGAACTCATGATCCAGGACATCTTCGACGTGCGACTTCGACTCGACACCGCGTTGGCGTCCTACCTCCTGGATCCCTCCGGTACGTCCTACCCGCTCGATGTGGCGCTCGGTCGATTCAGCGAATGGCGGTTTCCGGCTGCTGACACTGCGCCCGAGGGCCAGCTCGATTTCGGCTCGGCCACGGTCACACCGGCCGAGCAGGCGGCGGTCACCGCCCTCGGGGTGGGGCGGCTGTCGCCGGTCATCTCCGAGGCCCTCGTGGCCGATGGGCTCCTCGAGCTGAACGACACGATCGAGGTGCCGCTGGTCGGCGTGCTGGCCCGGATGGAGCAACGGGGGGTGGCCGTCGACCGCGGACAGCTGCAGTCGTTGAACGACGAGATGACCGCCGAGGCCAATCAGTTGGCCGCTCTGATCCAAGAGGATGCAGGGGAGTCGTTCAACGTCAACTCCACCAAGAAGCTCCAGGAGATCTTGTTCGAGAAGCTGGGCCTGTCTCCGGGGAAGAAGAACAAGACCGGCTTCTCGACCGATCAGGCGACCCTCGAGAAGCTCGAGGGAGAACATCCGATCATCGGTCACCTCCTGCGCTACCGCGAGGTCGAGAAGCTTCGATCGACCTATGGGGAGTCGTTGCTGGCTGCGGTCGACGACGATGGCCGCATCCGCGCCACCTTCAACCAGATGGTCGCCCGCACCGGTCGGCTCTCCAGCGAGAACCCGAACCTGCACAACATCCCGGTGCGCAGCGAATTGGGTCGAGCATTTCGCAAGGCGTTCCGAGCCGCCGGCGATTGCGAGTTGTTGGTGGCCGATTACAACCAGATCGAACTGCGCTGCATCGCCCATCTCGCCCAGGACCCAGGGCTGATCGAGGCGTTCACCTCGGGCACCGACGTGCACCGGGTCGTGGCTGCTCGCGTGTTCGGTATCGAACCCGACGAGGTCGACTACGAACAGCGCAGCCGGGCCAAGATGGTGTCCTACGGGTTGGCGTACGGCATGGAGGCCTACGGTCTGGGACAGCGGCTGGGCATCCCAACCCGCGATGCCGCCGAAATTCTCGAGGCGTATTTCGCCGGCTTTCCGAACGTCCGCAGCTACATGGACGCAACCGTCGTCGAGGCTCGCAACCGTGGCTACACCGAAACACTCTTCGGTCGTCGACGGGCCATCCCCGAACTCCTCAGCGACAATGTTCGTGTTCGTCAGGCCGGTGAGCGTCAAGCCATGAATGCCGGCATCCAAGGCTTGGCCGCCGACATCTTCAAGGTCGCCCTCGTCCGTCTCGATCAACGCCTGCATACCGGCAGCCTGCGTAGCCGCATCGTGCTCCAGGTCCACGACGAGGTGATTCTCGAGGTGCCACCGGGGGAGAAGGAGCAGGCCACCGAACTCGTGCTCGAGGCGATGAGCGGAGCCTTCGATCTGGCCGTTCCGCTCGAGGTCAACCTGAGCTTCGGCGTCACCTGGGCCGACGCCAAGGCAGAATGACTCCCTCCGGATCGGAACCGAACCAGCCGGACGAGGGCCACTGGTTCGAACCGGTGGCCGATCACCTGGGCGACGCCTATCTGCGGTACAGCTTCACCAAGGGCACCGAGCAGGAAGTCGGCGCCATCGTCGAGTTGCTCGATCTTCGGCCCGGTGAGCGGGTGCTCGATGTGGGCTGCGGGCCCGGGCGTCACTCGTTGGCTCTTGCTCGGCGGGGTTTCGAGGTGGTGGGTATCGACATCTCGCAGACCTTCATCGACCTGGCGACCACCTCGGCCGAGCAGGAAGGGCTGGCCGCCCGATTCGTGGTGGCCGATGCCCGGGCGATCGAGTCCGTGGAGCCTCGGCTCGAGGGATTCGACGTCGTCATTTCCCTCTGCCAGGGCGCGTTCGGATTGGCCGGCGGGCCCAATGCTCGATCGCTCCTGCCGGCAAGGGAACTGGACGAGCCGATCCTGGCGGGCATGGCGTCGGCGTTGCGGCCCGGCGGACGGTTGTTGCTGTCCGCCTTCTCGGCGTACTTCCAACTGCGATTCCTCGAGGACCGTGACCGGTTCGACGCCGACACCGGCGTCAACCATGAGCACACGCGCCTGCGCGATGGCCAGGGTGTCGAGGTTCCCGCCGAGCTCTGGACGACCTGCTTCACCCCCCGGGAACTGCGATTGCTGGCACGGAGCGTCGGATTGGCCCCCGCTGTGGTCCACGGCGTGACGCCCGGATCCTACGGTGCTCACCCCGCGTCGATCGATGTGCCGGAATTCCTCCTGGTCGCGACCAGGCCCATGGACTGCTAGCCTTGGCCGGTGGACAGGAACTCCCTGTCCCGACCCCTGAGTACCGAGCCCACCCGGCCCATCCTCAGGTGTGCAACCCACAGAGAAAGCATCCCCTACCAAGTGTCCACCGACTCCTTGTCCGCCGAGATCCTCCCGCCCGCCGAAACCACGTCCGACGCGACGACACAGCCAGATGCCGGGGCGTACGTCCCCCGCCAGATCATCGAGAACGATCTCCTTGGTTCGATCGAGGATGCCTACGCCGCATCCATGGTCTCGATCGAGGATGGCCAGCTGGTCAGCGGCACCGTGGTTCGGGTCGACAAGGACGAAGTACTTCTCGACATCGGCTACAAGAGCGAGGGCGTCATTCCCTCTCGCGAGCTGTCGATCCGAAACAATGTCGATCCGTCGGAGATCGTCAAGGTCGGGGATCCGATCGAAGCCCTCGTTCTCCAGAAGGAGGACAAGGAAGGCCGCCTGGTCCTGTCGAAGAAGCGTGCCCAGTACGAACGAGCGTGGGGCACCATCGAAGAGGTCAAGGAGCGCGATGGCGTCGTCTCCGGCCCGGTCATCGAGGTCGTCAAGGGCGGTCTCATCGTCGACATCGGGCTGCGCGGCTTCCTGCCCGCCTCACTCGTCGAGCTTCGCCGGGTTCGTGATCTCCAGCCGTACGTCGGCCAGACGCTCGAGGCCAAGATCATCGAGCTCGACAAGAACCGCAACAACGTGGTGTTGAGTCGCCGGGCGTTCCTCGAGGAGACACAGAAGGAACAACGCGAGGACTTCCTGGCCAACCTGCAGCCTGGCGAGGTTCGCGCCGGCGTGGTCAGTTCGGTGGTCAACTTCGGTGCATTCGTCGACCTCGGCGGCATGGACGGCCTCATCCACGTCTCGGAGCTGTCCTGGAAGCACGTCGATCACCCGGGTTCGGTCGTGGCCGTCGGCGACGAGGTCACCGTTCAGGTGCTCGAGGTCGATCTCGATCGCGAGCGCATCAGCCTCTCGCTGAAGGCGACCCAGCAGGATCCGTGGCAGGAGTTCGCCTCTTCGCACCGAGTCGGAGAGCTTGTCTACGGCCGTGTCACCAAGTTGGTGCCATTCGGGTCGTTCGTGCAGGTGGGCGACGGCATCGAGGGTCTGGTCCACATCTCGGAGATGTCGGCGCACCACGTGGACCTTCCCGAGCAG
>JAHECQ010000011.1 GCA_024641625.1 Acidimicrobiales bacterium
AGATGTGCGTTTTTGCGGCGAGGACGAGTACGACCGCCCGGTCACCGACTTCATGACGAGTGAGCGTCTGGTCACCGCCCCCGTCGGCACCGATCTCGATGAGGCCGTCCGGATCCTGCATCGCCACCGAATCGAGAAGCTGCCGCTGGTCGACGAGGTGGGCCGCCTCCGTGGTCTCATCACGGTGAAGGACATCGTCAAGCGAATCGAGAAGCCCGAGTCCACCCTCGATGATCGCGGACGCCTCTGTGTCGGCGCCGCGGTCGGGGTCACCGACGTGGCCGAACGGGCTGAAGCCCTCATCGCCGCTGACGTCGATTTTCTCGTCATCGATACCGCGCACGGCCACACCCGTGGCGTGATCGACGCAGTGGCAACCATCAAGAAGGGTTGGCCGGATGTGCCGGTCATTGCCGGCAACGTCGTGACCCGAGAGGGCGTTGAAGCGCTCGTCGAGGCCGGCGCGGATGTCGTCAAGGTCGGCGTGGGCGCCGGGTCCATCTGTACCACCAGGGTGGTGGCCGGCGCCGGCATGCCCCAGATGTCGGCCATCTTCGAGTGCGCGCAGACCGCACGTGAGTTGGCTCGTCGTGGTCATCCGATCCCGATCATCGCCGATGGTGGCGTGGTGACCTCCGGCGACATCGTCAAGGCCTTCGCCGCGGGCGCTGATGCCGTCATGGTCGGCAATCTCCTGGCCGGTGTCGACGAGGCTCCGGGCGATCTCGAGCTGGTCGACGGAGCCATGTGGAAGACCTACCGTGGCATGGGTTCGGCGGGCGCCATGCGGGGACGGGCGGCCGATCGCTATGGCACCGGACAAGCCGGACACAAGCATGTCGCTGAGGGCGTCGAGGCTCGAGTTCGTTACGCGGGACCTCTGGCCGAACTCGTTTCGCAGCTGATCGGGGGCCTCCGCTCGGGTATGGGGTACGCCGGCGCAGCCAATCTGGCCGATCTCCAGCACCGCACTCGGCTGGTGCGCATCACGGGAGCCGGCCTTCGCGAGAGTCACCCTCACGACGTTGACGTCACGAGGGATTGACCGACTCCTCAGACGAGTTCAATCGGTCCGGACCCCGCTGGTGGGGAGTTCGGTGAGGCGCTGGACGAAGACCCAGGTGTCGTGGAAGGCGGCCGAGCCTCGGCCGTCGGCCGGCGTCGTCGGGTTGCTCAACGCGTTGACGCTGCGAGCCTGTGGAGTGTGGCGATTCCACCAACCGAAGGCCATCGAAGCCAATCCGGGCTGAAGATCCGATGAGATCACCGCCTCGATCGTGAGCGTGCCGCGCTCGTTGCTGACCTGAACCAGGTCGCCGCCGTCGATGCCTCGAGCTGCGGCGTCGTCGGGATGAAGCTCGATCCGTGGTTGTGGTGGGTCGGGGAAGTGATCGGTGAACCCGCCGTAATTGGCGTTGAGGAATCGCAGATGCTGTTTGCGGCTGAGCAACATGAGTTGACCGACCTGACCTGCCCTCGACGGGCGGTGGGCGAGAGCTCCGAGTTCGAGCCGACCGTGCTCGGTGGCGGGCAGGGCGTCGACATTGGGCCGAAAACCTTCGGGGACCCCGAGTCGTAGCCACGTTCGCTGTTCGAGTCGTTCGTAGGTGATGCCACGCATCCAAGGATGATCCGAGTCGAGCAGACCACGAATGAGTTCCTCATCGGTACGGGTGAACAGTGGGTCGTCGAGGCCCAGCGATCGGGCGAGCCGTCGGAAGACCTCGGTGTTGGGCCGGGCCTCTCCCAGCGGTTCGATGGCCGGCTGGTTGAGCGACAGGAAGAGGTGACCCCAGGCAATGCCGAGATCGAGATGCTCGAGCTGCGTCGTGGCCGGCAACACGAGGTCGGCGTAGCGGGCGGTGTCGGTCATGAACTGTTCGCTCACGACCGTGAACAAATCCTCGCGACGCAGGCCGTCGATCACCCGATTCTGATCGGGACAGATGACCGCGGGGTTCGAGTTGTGGACGAAGAGCAGTTCGATCGGCGGGTCGAGGTCCTTGTCGGTCAGCACGGCACCGAGATCGGCCATGTTGAACCGTCGGCGTTGCCCGTCCGATGTTGGTGGTGTGGGAGAGTTGAGGGCAGTCTCGAAGTAGATCTGGGTGGACCGAGCGAGCCCGCCGCCGACGTCGCGCCAGGCACCGGTTACTGCCGGTAGGAGCGCGATGGCTCGCATGATGTCGCGCCCATTGCCGCGATGTTCGGGGCCGACCAGCGATCGCACCGCCGCCGGCCGCTGGGTGGCGAATTGGCGAGCAAGCCACTCGATGCGCTCGACGGCGATGCCGGTCTCATCGCTGATGCCCTCCAGCGTCACCGAGTCGACCGATGCCACCAACTCGTCCCAACCTCTCGTGTGGTTCGCGATCCACTCCTGGTCGAGCAATCCGTCGCGACGCAAGACCCCGATGAGCCCGAGCACGAGGGCGACGTCGCTACCGGGCTTGAGCTGCAGGTATTCGTCGGCCCGTCGGGCAGTGGGCGTGTGTACGGGGTCAACCACGACGATGCAGGCGCCCTTGGCGCGGGCCTCCTCGATCACGGGCCACAGATGACGGTTCGTGTGGTAGGTGTTCGTGCCCCACAGCACGATCGTGCGAGCATGGCTCAGCTCGAGCGGGTCGATTCCGAAGGGTGCACCCGAGACATCGGCCGCACCGAGCCAAGCGGTGACCCCGCACAGGTGCCGGTGGACATCACTGGTGCCGAGCAGCGCGAAGAACCGATCGGAGAGGACGCCCTTTTGGATGACCCCTTGGGTGCCATCGAAGGAGTAGGGGAGGATCGCCTCGGTCCGCCCGGCGTCGCGCAACACCGCCATCCGATCAGCGATGCGGGCCATGGCCTCGTTCCAACCGATGGGTTCGAACGATCCCGAGCCCTTGGGGCCGCTGCGGGCCAGGGGTTGGAGGATCCGATCGGGGTGATGGACCCGCTCGAGGTAGCGATTCACCTTGGGGCACAGTTGGCCACGCGTGGTCGGATGTTCGGTGTTTCCCCGAAGCGAGACCGCCCGGCCGTTGCTCACCGTCACGTCCCACACGCATGTGTCGGGGCAATCATGGTGGCATGAGCCTCGGACCACGATGCTGCCGGCTGTCGAATCTGCCACCGGCGGAGACTAGGCGCCTAGGCTCCTTCCATGCTTGACGAAAAAGTTCGTGCCCTCGCCGAAGCCGCCAACTTTGCGGCGTTCACCACGTTGCTGCCCGGTGGTCAACCCCAGACCCATGTGATGTGGGTCGGTTGCGATGACGAGCACATCCTCATCAACACCGAGGTCCATCGTCGAAAATTCAAGAACGTCGAACAGGATCCCCGGGTGACGGTGGCCATCATCGATGCGGCGAACCCATACTCCTTCGCCGAAGTTCGGGGTCGGGTGGTCGAGGCCATCCGGGGCGACGAGGCGCGTGCCCACATCGACCAACTGGCGAACAAGTACACCGGCAAGGACTATCAGCCGGATGTTCAGTCCGAGCGGGTGATCCTCAAGATCGTTCCCGAGCGCCAGATCGCGCGCTGAGCGAAGGACTGGCCGAGGTCAAGACCGAAGATTGCGGCTGAACAGGGTGTGAAGCCGTTCCCAGTGCCGTTCGGACGCCTCCCGCACATAGGAGGGCCGCTCGGCGAAGGCGAACCCGTGCTCGGTGCCCGGGTACCACTCGACGCGTCCGTTGGCGCCGGCTTCGCCGATGGCCGCTTCGAATGCGTCGACCATCTCCGGTGGTGCCCAATGGTCGTTCTCCGCGCACCCGACGTAGAGCTCGCCGGGAATGTCGCCCAGCCGCAGGTGGGGGGAGTCGTCCTGGTCGGTGACCAGTCGTACGCCGTGAATCGATGCCGCTGCCCGAACCCGATCGGCGTGATCGGCCGCCACGATGACGGTGAACGGTCCACTCATGCAGTAGCCGACCGTTCCGCAACGGGTCGCGTCGGCGGCCGGATCGCCGTCGGCGTAGTCGAAACACGCCCCGGCGTCGGCCGATGCCCTGGCGTTGGTGACGTTCTCCATGAGTTCGAACATGCGGTCACGGTCGCCGTTCTCGAAGACATTGAACTCGCGAACGTCGCGGTAGTAGAGCATGGGGAGCATGACGTAGTAGCCGGCCGATGCGAGACGCCGGCTCATGTTCCGGAGTTCCTCCCGCATGCCCGGTGCGTCCATCTGGAAGAGCACGACTGGGTGCGGACCTTCCTCCTCGGGATGCACGATGAAGGTGGGCATGGAGCCATCCGGGGTGACGAGGTCGAGCTGCTTTTCGATCATGGGTCAGACTCTGGCTCAAAGTGGACCGATGTGCCACCCGATCGCCGGTGTCGATCGACAGCTGGTACCCAGCTGTCCGAATTCCGCTAGCCAGGGGGTCGGTGGACGGTCAGACTGTGCTGGTGATCGAGCACCAACACGCCAACCACGATGCCTGGTTCCGAGCGGTCGAGAGCCGCGACAGCCGGTTCGATGGGTGGGTGATCGTCGGCGTGACGTCGACCGGCATCTACTGCCGGCCCAGCTGCCCGACCCCGGTTCGACCACAGCGACGCAACATGCGGTTCTTCAACACACCGGCATCGGCGCAGCTCGCAGGGTTCCGGGCGTGCAAGCGCTGTCTCCCCGACGCCGCGCCGGGGTCACCTGAATGGAACCGCCGCGATGACCTGGTCGGCCGAGCCATCCGGGCCATCGACGATGGGTTGGTCGACCGTGCCGGTGTCGACGGACTGGCAAGCCATCTCGGTGTGAGCAGCCGTCACCTCACCCGGGTCCTGAGCTCGGAACTCGGCGCCACACCCATCGCATTGGCTCGGGCCCGCCGGGCCCGAGCGGCCCGAGTGCTCATCGAGACCACGTCGCTGCGGTTCGCCGATGTTGCCTTCGCCGCCGGCTTCGACAGCATCAGGCAGTTCAACGACACGATCAAGGAAGTGCTTGCCAGTTCTCCCAGCGAGCTCCGGCACCGGGCAGCCACGCGGCGGCAACCTGCTCAGTCCGACCACGCCGGCGCAGCGGTGGTTCCGCTTCGTCTGGCGTTCCGGGCCCCATACCGCCACGACCAGGTGATGGGCTGGCTGTCAGCTCACGCCGTTCCCGCGATCGAGACAGCAGCGGGTAACCGATATGCCCGATCGATGCGGTTGCCCGGGGGACCCGGGGTGGTCGAACTCGAGTTGCTCGAATCCCACGTGGAGGCAACGTTTCGGCTCACGTCCCTGTCCGATCTCCAGACAGCGGTGCATCGTTGCCGGCGGATGCTCGATCTGGACGCCGACCCGGGGGTGGTCGAGGAGGTCCTCCGCACCGATCCTTTCCTGGCCCCCGTCGTGGCCGAGCACCCCGGCACGCGATCGCCGGCCGACGCCGATGGTTCCGATGCCGTCCTGCGGGCCGTGATTCACCAACAAGTCTCGGTGGCCAGCGCCGTCGGCGTGCTCGCCCGCCTCGTTGCGGCGCACGGCGAACCGGTGAGCGACGCTCTGGGCCGCCCCGGGGGCTCGAGCGGGCAGCCGGCCATCACCACGGTCTTCCCCGGGCCGGAGGTCTGGGCCGAACTCGATCCGGCCGAACTTGGCCTCCCGCTGAGGCGTGCCCACACCGTCGTCGCCGTCGCCCGGGCGGTCGCCTCCGGGGCGATCGATCTGTCGCCGGGCGCAGATCGCTCGCACACGAGGGCGGCGTTGCTCGGGATCAAGGGGGTCGGGCCGTGGACCGCGGCGATTGCCTCGCTGCGAGGTCTGTCCGATCCTGACGTGTTCGTCCCGGGGGATCTCGCCCTGCGCCGCGCCGCCGAGGCGTTGGGCATGCCCGCGACACCACTGGAGCTCGAGGGTGTGTCCGGTCGTTGGCAACCATGGCGGTCCTATGCCATGCACCATCTCTGGCAGACCTATCGACCTCGATCGGCGACCCCATCCAGCAAGCGGCTCTCGGGCCGAATCGAGCAGTCAGACAGAAAGCAGGCCTCATGACCGAGCTCCTTCATTCCCGATTCGACGTACCCGAGACCTCGGTCCCGTGCCCGGTCGGCCATCTCGAACTGGTCGCGAGCAGCCACGGACTCCGAGCCGTGCTCTGGCCCAACGACCTCGACGGGACCAGGGCCAAACCGAGGGTCAGACTCGGTGAGTCGGTGGAGGGGCGGAGCGCCATCCTGGACCACGCCCACCACGAGCTCGACGAGTATTTTCGTGGCGTCCGACAGTCGTTCACCGTGCCGCTGGACCCTGTTGGTACCGACTTCCAGCGTGCCGTCTGGTTCGGTTTGGCGCGAATCGGCTACGGGGAGACGACCACCTACGGCAAGCAAGCGGCCGAACTCGGCCGTCCGAGCGCAGTTCGAGCGGTTGCGTCGGCCAACGGGCGGAACCCGCTCTCCATCGTGCTTCCATGCCATCGGATCATCGGCGCCGATGGTTCACTGACAGGCTTCGCCGCGGGCCTCGAGGCGAAGGCATGGTTGCTCGCTCACGAGGTGGCGCACGCCTCCTCGGCCAGGGTCAGGGTCTCGAAGAACGCCTCGTAGGCGATTGGATCGGCCCCGACGAGGAAGGCGCCGATCGTTCGGTTGCGGAAGCCATCGGGGAGCGCCCGGTCGACACACGCAGTGTCGACCGGTGGCCGCAGGGCATCCAGGATCCCGGGCACGATCGCACCGAGTGCGACGCAGTCGACGGCCGCCGACGCCACCACGATCAGATCATCGTCGGAGAAGGCCGCCGGGTCGATGGGTGCACTGGCATCGGCTTGCGCTCCCAGATCGATCAGTTGGTGGGTGTCCAATGCATCGACAACGCCGGCAGCGGCGCACCGAGCCTCGTCGAGGCCATGCAGAGGGCTGCCGTCGACCGCCTGGAATTGGGTCGTCAGGGCCTTCGTGAACGCTTCGCGCCTGGCCGCGTCGCCCTGGCCACATCCCGCGCCGAGAACGACGAGGACGGCCAGGACGGGCGAGCTGCAAGCCGCAGCGATCGATCGTGGAGCGGCCCGCAGCACCCGGCGAACGGTCAGCCGATGCCGCAGGTCGTGCTGGCAGTGGTCATCTTCTCGAGGAACGACGGTTGGGCGGTCGGATCATCGCCGGAGATGCCCGCGGCCATGAGCTGGTTCACGAAATCGTCGCCGAGCTCGTCGATCAAGCAGTTCGCGGCTTCCTCCCCGAATTGACCGCTGAGCTCGGCGACCATGAACGCGTTCAGGTCGACGCATTCGCTCAAGGCGTCGACCACGACGGTGATCTCGCTGTCGGTCAGGTCGAGCGAACCCAGCCCGACATCGGTCAACGAGGAGTCGTCGAGCTCCTTCATGCGATCCGCCCCGATACCGTCGACCATCTTCTCGGCCGCGCATCGGGCGTCTTCGGGATCGCTGATGGGGGAGTCGGGTTCGGAAGCAAGCTCGGTGGCGAGGGAGCTGATCATCTCCTCATTCTGCCCGGAAGCATTGTCGCTCGACGCGTCGGAGCTTCCCCCACAAGCGGACAACAACAGGGTCGATGCGGTCAGAGCAGTCAGAATGCGATACACGTGATCCCTCCCGGGGATTGCCGACGGTGTCGAGTGCCATCGATGGGCACCCTCCCGTCATCGGCAGCGGCGGACTCGGATTGAGCGTACGGTCAGGTCATGGCAGCTTTTCGCGATCTTCATGAGCCCGGCAATCCGTTTCTGTTGGCCAACGCCTGGGACCGCGGCAGCGCCCGCGTGCTGGCCGCACTGGGCGCCGAGGCCATCGGCACGACGTCCGCCGGCCATGCCTTCACCCTGGGTCTACCCGATGGCGGGAACGTGAGCCGGGAGTCGGTGCTGCAACACGCGAGCGACCTGATCGACGCGACGCCGCTACCGGTGTCAGCCGATCTCGAGAACGGCTTCGGCCCCGATCCGTCCGACGTCGCCGCCACCGTCGCCCTGGGCGCGGCGGCCGGGCTCGCGGGATGTTCGATCGAGGACACTGCCTGGCCTTCCACGACCTCCTATGACTTCGACGAGGCCTGCAACCGCATTGCGGCAGCTGCGACCATGGCCCGTGCGCTGCCGGACGATTTCGTGTTGGTGGCTCGAGCCGATGGTCTCATGCATCACAACTACGAACTCGATGAGGCGATCGAGCGGATCAAGGCCTTCGAATCGATGGGTGCGGACTGCGTCTACATTCCATCATTGCCCGATCTCGCCGCAGTCGAGCGAGTCTGCGCTTCGGTGAGGGTGCCGGTGAACGTGCTCGTCGTCGGCCCGATGACTCGCTATCGGCGCGACCAGTTCGCCGAGGCCGGTGTCGGGCGTTTGTCGCTCGGTTCGGCGTTGGCGCGGGTCGGTCATCAGGCCCTCGTGGACAGTGCGAGGTCGGTGTTGACCGACGGCGACTTCACGACCTTGGCCCATGGTGCGTCGGGCAAGACCATCGACGAACTCCTTCTGAGCGGGTCACGTCCGAGTGCCTGAGGGGCGCGGGTGGAAGGCGACTTCGACATGCTGCCCTCGTGTGCCCGAAGCCGTCGAGGTCCTGACGGAGCATCGCGAGTGCCGAGGTGGGTAAGGTCGGACCCATTCGAGAACGATGTGGCAATGAGAGGCAGGTGAGATGACCCGACGACTGACCGAGTTCAGCCACGGCGCCGGTTGAGCCTGCAAGCTCGCCCCCGGCGAACTGGCGCACGTGCTGCGCCGCCTGACTCCTTCCAACGATCCTCGCCTGCTCGTCGATGCCTCCACCGGCGACGATGCTGCGGTCTGGCAGATCGACGATGACCGCGCGCTCGTGGTCACCGCCGACTTCATCACCCCCCTCGTCGACGACGCCTTCACCTGGGGACGGATTGCCGCGGCCAATTCGGTGTCCGATGTGTACGCCATGGGAGGTCGGCCGATTCTGGCCCTCAATCTGGTGGGTTGGAACACCGAGGAACTGTCGACCGACCTGCTGGGCGATGTTCTGGCCGGTGCTGCGTCCATCGCCGCCGACGGCGGTTTCGTGATCGCCGGGGGCCATACCGTCGACGACCCCGAACCCAAGTTCGGACTTGCCGTGGTGGGCGAGGTACACCCCCAACACCTGCTCACCAACGCCGGACTCCGGCCCGGCCAGTCACTGGTGCTCACCAAGCCCCTCGGTATCGGCATCATCAGCACCGCCCTCAAGCGGGGCCACGATGTCCCGGCCGAGACGTTCGATGCCGCCGTTCGTGAGATGACCCGACTCAATGATCATGCGTGTCGAGTGGCGGTGGCGAACGGGGCAACCGGCGCCACCGACGTCACCGGTTTCGGCCTGCTCGGGCACCTTGGTCGCGCCGCGTTCGAGTCCGCGGTCGACGTCATCATCGAGTTTGCGTCCATTCCGTTCCTCCCTGGTGTTCGCCGGCTGGCCGAAGCCGGCTTCATCCCTGGTGGTTCGCAGCGCAACCTGGCCTATGTCCTGCCCCAGCTCGACACCGGAACACTCGATGACCTCGGCGCGGTGATGCTGGCCGATGCCCAGACGTCGGGTGGGTTGGTCTTCGGCGTGGATCCTGCATTGGCCCCCGGCGTGGTGGCCGAGCTCATCGATCTGGGTCACACGGCGGCGGTCATCGGGCGGACTCGAGCAGGCGCCGGGCAGATGGCGGTCTTGTGATGGTGCTCCGGTGAGCGATCTGCCGCACGTCACCACCATCGCCGTCCGCTTCAACGAGCTCGATCCCTATGCCCATGTCAATCATTCCGTGTACGCGACCTATTGCGAAGTCGCTCGTACCGAGGCCCTCGCGGCCATTGGTCTGTCCATCGAGGAACTCGGTCGCCAAGGCTTCCAGTTCGTGGTCACCGAACTGACACTGCGCTTCAGGAGGCCCGCCGTCGCCGGCGATGTGCTGCGGGTCGAGACGTGGCTCTCGGAGATCGGCCGAGCGAGTTCGCGTTGGTCGCAACGTATTCTCCGGGGCGAAGATCTCCTGCTCGAGGCCGAGTTGAAGGTCGGCGTGGCGAACAGCCAGGGTCGGGCGACGCGGCCCAGCCCGGCCATGCTCGAAACGTTGAGGGCGCTCTACCGGCCCACCCCGGACCGGCCCACCCCGGACCGTCCCACTCCGGACCGTCCCACTCCGGACCCGTGAGTTTCATCGGTGTTGGAGGCGAGGATTGGGTCGAGCTCGACATGGACCTGTTCGATCGTCAGCGGCTGAGCCGGCTCCGCAATCTGCTGACCGAGGACAAAGAGCGCATCGTTGCCGCGCTCGGCGTGGACTACGAGATCGAGATCGACGAAGTCGGCAACGCCTTCCTCGTCGTGGACGGTGATCGCCGTTTCCAGGCCGAGGTGACCAACAGCGACCGGCTGATGGTCACCCGAATTCTCGATCCGGACAGTCCCCTGTAAGACTCCACTCATGGCCATCTCGTTCTACACCGACTTCGATCCCGCCTACGGCGAGGTCACCCAGCTCGCTCCGCTCGTTCGAAGGGTCGTGGCCAAGAACGGCAACCCATTCACCTGGAAGGGCACCGGCGTCTATCTCATCGGCCGCGGCGACGTGGCCGTCATCGATCCCGGTCCGACCATGGACGAGCATCTGGATGCCATCGAGGCGGCGATCGGCCCCGATGAGCAGATCAACCACATCGTCATCACCCACACCCACACCGACCACACCGCCGGTGTCGCCAAGCTGGTGGCCCGTACCGGTGCGCGTACCTACGGATTCGGTCCCCACGGGCCGGTTCCCGAAAAGGATCCGCTCGAGTCGATCAGTTTCGACGAGTACTTCACCCCGGAGGAGAAGGCCAAGATCGACAAGGAGTGGGCCGAGATGCCCGACGAACTCAAGCGCGAGGGGCCGGACACCGACTTCCGACCTGACGTGGTGGTGGCCCACGGGGAGTTCATCGTCGGTGATGGTTGGAGCCTCGAAGGGGTTCACACCCCGGGACACACGTCGAATCATCTCTGCTTCGGCCTGAGCGACGACGGCGACGGTCAGAAGGTGCTGTTCACCGGCGATCATGTCATGGGCTGGGCGACGTCGGTCATCTCTCCTCCCGACGGCGATCTGTTCGACTACCTGAACAGCCTCGACTTGCTCCTGGAGCGAGATGACGATCGCTATTGGCCCACCCACGGCACCGCCATCACCGATCCGAAGCCGTTCGTGAGGTCCTTCATCGAGCATCGACGTGGTCGCGAGCAACAGATCATCGCCGGGCTCAGCGGGCAGGCGGCAACCATCAAGGACTTGGTACCCGGCATGTACGCCGAGGTCGACAAGCGCCTCTGGCGAGCGGCCGCCAACTCGGTCTACTCCCATCTGCTGGCCCTTCACCGCGAGGGTCGCGCCCTCCCGCTGGACGGCAATCCGTCGCTGAGCGCCACCTGGCGCTTGGCCTGAACTCTGTCGGCCGCCTCGGTCAGGTTGGGTCGGCGGCATCGGCCGCCTCGGTCAGGTTGGGTCGGCGGCATCGGCCGCCTCGATGTCCTCTCGGCGTACGCCGAGGATGAACAGGATCGCGTCGAGATAGGGCACGTTCACCGAGGTGTCGGCCGCCGCTTGTACGACGGCCTTGGCGTTGAAGGCGATGCCGAGGCCGGCGATACCGAGCATGTCGAGATCATTGGCGCCGTCTCCGACGGCGACGGTCTGGTCGAGCGGGACCCCTTCGAGTTCGGCGATTCTGGCCAGGATGCTTGCCTTGGCGGCGCGGTCGACGATCTCGCCGACCAGACGTCCGGTCAACACCCCGTCGACGACCTCGAGGGTATTGGCGTAGGCGTGTTTCAGCCCGAGTTCGGACGCCAGGTGGTCGGTGACACTGTTGAAGCCACCTGACACCAGCGCCACGTGATAGCCGAGTCGTTTCAAGGTGCGAACGAAGGTTCGGGCTCCCGGCGTGAACTCGATCCGGGTCCGAGCCCTGTCGATCGCTGCGGAATCGAGGCCGGCCAGTAGGGCCACACGAGCCAGGAGCGACTGGCGGAAGTCGAGTTCTCCGGCCATGGCCCGTTCGGTGATGGCAGCCACGGCCTCCAATTGGCCGGCCTCGGCGGCGAGGAGGTCGATCACCTCGTTCTGAATCAGCGTCGAGTCGACGTCGAGTACGATGAGCCGGGCCGCTCGGCGCCCCAGCCCTTCGTGCTGCACTGCGACATCGGCCTCCAGGGCGTGAGCGACCTCGAGCAGTGCGAGGCGCAATGGCTCGAGGTCGGGTCCGGTGATCAACAGCTCGTAGGCCCAGACCGGATACTTCGCCAACCGGACAATTCGTTCGATGTTCCCGGCATGGGCCGCCACGACCGCAGCGACGGCACCGAACTCGCTCGGGTCGACCTGCTGGCCGATGATGGTGACCACCAGACCCAGGCGCCGCACCAAGCCGTCGGAAGGATCGACGACGTCGAAGTCGATGTCGATCTGTTGTTCCCACCCGAACAGCAGGAGTTCCTTGATGAGGTCATTGCCCGAGGGGACGGTGATGACCAGGCTGAGGTTGAGGCGTCCCCTGATGACGATCTGTTCGACATCGTGCATGCCGGCGCCTGCTGCGGCCAGCACGTCCATGAGCCGGGAGGTGATTCCGGGACGGTCCGGCCCGGAGATGGTGACCAGGATGTTCTCGGCGCGAGTCGGCACGGCCAGTACGGTACCCAGTCAGTCAGGTGAGGGGGAGCTCATGGCCGATGGCTTCGAGCGGGACCCTGGGAAACCCAGCCATGAGAAACCCGCCAGTCGTATAGGTTCAAGGGCATGATTCGGCTGTACGACACCGCCACCCAACAGGTGCGCCCGCTCGAGCTACGCGACCCCGGCGAGGTCTCGATCTACGTGTGCGGCCCCACTGTCTATGCGGCCCCGCACCTCGGCCATGGTCGGATGGCTCTGGTCTACGACATCCTCCGCCGATACCTGATTTCGACCGGTCTTCGGGTGACGTTCGTCTCCAACATCACCGATATCGACGACAAGATCATTCAGCGGGCCGAACAGGAGGGGCGCGACTGGCGCGACATCACGGCCAAGTGCGAGCGCATCTGGTGGACGGGCATGGAACGCATCAATGTGCTGCGCCCCGACCACACGCCCCACGCCACCGACTACGTCGACGCGATGGTCCAGCTGATCGCCGATCTCGTCGTCACCGGAGCGGCCTACGAGACGGCCGACGGTGTCTACCTCTCGGTGACCGAGGTGCCCGACTATGGGTTGTTGGCCCATCAGTCGCTCGACGACCTGGTCGAGGGCGGTGGTGACCGGACGCTCGTCGGCGCTGCCGAGAAGCGTCATCCGGCAGACTTCGCCCTGTGGAAGATCGCCAAGCCCGGTGAGCCGTCGTGGCCATCGCCCTGGGGCGGCGGTCGACCCGGTTGGCACACCGAATGTGTCGTGATGAGTCTCGATCTCCTGGGCGAAGGCTTCGATCTTCACACCGGCGGGCTCGATCTCTGCTTCCCTCACCACGAGAACGAGCGCGCCCAGGCCGTCGCTCTGGGTCGCGACTTCGCCCGGCACTGGATGCACAATGGCTTCGTCGAACTCGAAGGCGAGAAGATGTCGAAATCCTTGGGTAACACCATGAACTTGCTCGACCTCACCGAAACCTACGATCAACGGGCCTACCGACTGCTCGTCCTCCAGGCGCACTACCGATCGCCCATCGAGATCACCGACACCACCTTGTCGTCGGCCGGCGCGGCGTTGGGTCGGCTCGACGCCTTTGCCCGCCGGTTCGTCGAGCGTGCCGCGGATCGGCCCGCACCTGGTCCGTCGGCGGAGGTACTCGATCAGTTTCGTGCGGTGATGGACAACGATCTCGACACGCCGGGTGCGGTCGATCTGCTCTTCCGCCAGGTGCGCGAAGCCAATGCGGCATCCGATGCGGGCGATGCCGACAGAGCGGCTGTCGTGGCTGCGACGGCACTCGAGATCGCCGAGATCCTCGGCCTCGAGCTCAACGCATCCGCCGGAGAGGTCCCGCCCGAGATCCAGGCGAAGGCCGACGCCCGCCGCCAAGCCCGCGAGGCCCGTGATTTCGCCACGGCCGATCGCCTGCGGGACGAGCTGGCAGGCGAGGGCTGGCTCGTCGAGGACGGCGCGGAGGGTCCGGTCGTGCGCCGGGCCTGAGCAACGACGCCGTCAGATCGCCAGTGGCGCAACCGTTGCATCCAACACCGAGATGAGGTCCTCCGGGCGCAGACCGATCTCCAAGCCACGACGACCCCCACTGACATTGACGATGTCGAGGAGTTCGATGGTCTCCTCCACGTAGGTCTCGAGTCGCTTCTTCTGGCCGAACGGTGACATGCCCCCCACGATGTAACCGGTTGTCCGCTCAGCCAACGCGGGCGGGGCCATCTCGGCCTTCTTGGCCCCTGCGACCCGGGCCAGCGCCTTGAGATCGAGTCGGCCGGTGACCGGAACCAGGGCCACGACCAAGAGATCGGGAGCGTCGGGGCGACGTCCCGAGTGTCGTCCGCTCAATTGAACGAGGAGCGTCTTGAACACCGAATCCGGGTCGAGCCCCAGTGCCTCGGCCGCTTCGGTGCCGTAGCTCTGTGATGCGGGGTCGTGATCGTAGCTACGTAGCTGATGGGTGATCCCGAGCTGCACGAGTTGGTCCACTGCGGGAGTCATCGGGTTATCATGCCCTGACAACAACCAAGCCGGGGAGCTCGAGCAGTCGGGCTGAGAGGGTCGTCAGGAAACTGCTGCGCACGCAGCACGATCCGGCACGACCGACCCGAGAACCTGCTCTGGATAATTCCAGCGAAGGAAGGCCACTCATGATGACCAAGCCCCTTCCCCGTTCGTTCAGTCGTCGGTGCGGTCTCGGCATGGCCTCGAGTGCGCTTACCCTGTGCCTGGTGGCTGCCGCCTGCGGCGAGAGCTCCGGGTCGCCGGCGCCCTTCTCGACGGTGGACGCCGACGCCGTCGCCTCGGCCGACACCCAAGGCACCACCCTCACCCTGGTGACCCACGAGTCGTTCACCGTCACCGATGGCATCTTCGACTCCTTCACCGCGACAACCGGGATCAGCGTCGAGGTGCTCGGAGCCGGTGATGCCGGCGAGGTCGTGTCGCGGGCCGTGCTGGCGAAGGGACAACCGGAGGGCGATGTCCTCTTCGGCATCGACAACACGTTCCTGCAACGAGGTCTCGACGCCGGCATCTTCTCTGCCTACGAGTCGCCCATGCTCGAGGTGGTGCCCGCGGCCTTGCAGCTCGACCCTCAACACCGGGTCACGCCGATCGACTACGGCGACGTGTGCGTCAACTACTGGAGCGATGCTCTGCCGGGCGAGCCTCCACGGAACATGGACGATCTGGCGATGCCGGAGAACGCGGCCAGCTTCGTGACCGAGAACCCCGAGACCTCGTCGCCCGGGTTCGCATTCCTCCTGGCAACGATCGCCACCTATGGCGAGGACGGCTGGCAGGACTACTGGCAGCGGCTGGCCGACGGCGGCGTGACGATCGAGTCGGGCTGGGAGGAGGCCTACTATGGTCGATTCGCCGCAGGCGGTGGCCCGAAGGCACTGGTCACCAGCTATGCGTCGAGCCCGGTTGCCGAGGTGATCTTCGCCGACCCGCCGGTCGACAGCCCGCCAACGGGCGTGTTGGTCGACTCGTGCTTTCGCCAGGTGGAGTTTGCCGGGATTCTCGAAGGGACGGACCATCCCGAGGCCGCCGCCAAATTGATCGACTTTCTCCTCTCCTCGGAGTTCCAAGTCGACATTCCCCTGAACATGTTCGTCGTCCCGGCCAATGCCGACGTCGAGCTGCCGGCGGAGTTCGTGGCCTTCGGCGTGGTCGTCGAAGAGCCCCTGACGCTTTCTCCGCAGGAGATCGAGAAGAATCGTTCGAGGTGGACGGAGCAGTGGACAGACATCGTGCTGCGCTGAGCGGCCCGCATCGACGACCCCGGTTCGGTCCGACCGAACTGAAAGGTTCGCTCGTGCTGCTCTTCCTGGGTGCGATGGTGCTGTGGCCACTGTCGGCCATCCTGCTGCGCAGCTTCGCCGGGGTCGGGATCGAACGGATCGGTGGCATTCTCGGGAGGCCCTCGGTGTGGCACGTCGTGGGCTTCACCGTTGGTCAGGCGGCGCTCTCGACGGCGGTCACCCTCGTCATCGGCCTCCCGATCGCCCTGGCGGTGGCCCGGATCGAGTTCCCTGGACGAACGGCCATCCGATCGCTGGTCATCGTGCCGTTCGTGTTGCCGACCGTCGTGGTGGCGGCCGCCTTCCGCGCATTGTTCGGATCGCTCGGGATGTTCGAGCAGTCATTGGTTGCGATCATCGCGGCACATGTCTTCTTCAATGTTGCGGTGGTCGTGCGGATCACGGGCGGCGCCTGGGCTCGACTCGACCCGCGATACGTCGAGGCGGCGAGGGCGCTCGGGGCCTCGCCCTGGCAGGCGTTTCGCCGGGTGACCCTGCCGGCGCTTCGCCCCGCATTGACTGCGAGTGCCTTGCTGGCGTTTCTCTTCTGCTTCACCAGCTACGGCGTGATCCTGGTTCTGGGTGGTCCCACACGATCGACGCTCGAAACCGAGATTCAGCGCTACGCGGTGTTCCGACAGGAGTTCGATGTCGCGGCGGTGCTGGCGCTGCTGCAGATGATCGTGGTGGCGACGTTGGCCATCGTGGCCGCCCGCCTCCAGCGTGGTGTACGCCGCCGAACCGGATCGGCTCGTAGCCGGGACAGTCGCCGGAGACCGCTGAACGCACCCGGATCTCGACTGATCGTGGCGCTGGCTGTCGTGCTCGTGGCACTGGTCGTGGTCGCTCCGCTCGTCTCACTGGTTGCGAGCTCGCTGCGGACGGGTTCCGGCTACGGGCTGGCGAACTACCGGCGACTCCTGGAGACCTCCGATGCGCTTCCGGTGTCGCCGATCAGGGCACTCGCCAACTCGCTGGGATTCGCAGCGCTGGCCGCCCTGGTGGCGTGTGTGTGCGGGTTGGCGAGTGCCCGTTCGATAGCGTCCGGTGGTGTGGCCGGACGGCTGGTGGCGGTCGTCTCGATCGTTCCGCTCGGCGTCTCGGCGGTGACACTGGGGTTCGGGTACCTGGTTGGGTTCGCTCGCTTCGACCTGCGTCGATCGGTCTGGCTGATCCCCTTGGCCCACTCCATCATCGGTCTTCCGTTCGTCCTGGCATCGCTCGTTCCCGCGTTGGGGTCGATCCCCGATCGGTTGCGTCAGGTTGCGGCCACCCTGGGCGCCTCCCCCCGCCAGGTGGTTCGCCGAGTCGAGCGTCCCATCCTGCGCAGGGCGATGGTCACCGGCGCTGGATTTGCGATGGCCGTGAGCATCGGTGAATTCGGTGCGACGTCGTTCCTGTCCCGAAGCGGGGCCGGGTTCACTGCTCCGCTGGCGGTGTTCCGTCTGCTGTCGAGGCCCGGCACGATTCTGCGGGGACAGGCGCTTGCGTTGTCGGTGGTGATCGGGGCTGTTGCCGGGCTGATCGCGCTGGCGCTCGAACTTCGAGGTGAGGTGTGAGTCACCTGTTGGTGCGGGGGCTGACGGTTCGCTACGGCGCCACGGTCGCCGTTGACACCGTCGATCTCGACGTGCCCTCGGGGATGATCGTCGCCGTCATCGGTCCGAGCGGATGCGGGAAGAGCACCCTGCTGCGTGCCATCGCCGGCATCGAACCACCGACCGCTGGTTCGATCACGCTCGCCGGCCGGGATCTCTCCCGCGTTCCGACCCATCGGCGGGGCATCGGACTGATGTTCCAGGAGCACGTGCTGTTTCCCCATCTCTCGGTCGGCGGCAACGTTGCGTTCGGGCTCGAGTACACCGAACTCGAGGCTGGTGCGCGTTCGGTGAGGGTGTCCGAACTGCTCGACCTTGTCGGGTTGGCCGACCAGGAGGGTCGAGCGGTGGATGAACTCTCGGGTGGCGAGGCTCAACGCGTGGCCCTCGCCCGAGCGCTGGCGACCTCACCCCGTCTGTTGATGCTCGATGAGCCGCTGGGTTCACTCGATCGTGTACTGCGCGATCAACTCGTCACCGAGCTGGGAAGGGTCATGCGATCGCAGGGAATGACGGCGCTGCATGTCACCCACGATCAGGCCGAGGCCTTCGCCCTGGCCGACCAGGTGGTGATCCTGCGCGATGGCCGAGTGGAACAAGTGGGGCGGCCTGACGAGATCTGGCGCCGACCCGCATCGGTCTTCGTGGCCGAATTCCTGGGTCACCCGAATGTCTGGCATCGAGGTTCGGGGGCGTTGGTCGCGCCGGTGACTGCATTGCGCCGGTTGATCGACGACGCATCGAGCGGTATCGGTGGCAACGCGGTGGCGCATCGGAGGACCGGCCGGGTCGCCTCGGTCGCGTTCAACGAAGGCCTCTACCGAATCCGAGCGGTCACCGATGACCGACACCCGGGCGAGCCCTTGGTGTTCGACAACCCAGAGCGATTGGAGCCCGGCGCGACCGTCGCAGTGGCCGTCGATGACCTGCAGGTGTGGTCACTCGACTGACTCAGGGCACGCCGGCGTTCAGACCTCGTACCGCCAGCCCTCGCCCTCGGCGATCAGCTTGCCTGCGCCCGGCCCCGAGAAGTGGGTGCCGATCACCAGCACGTCGTCGGCTTCCCACCGGGCGAACGAACTACGCCGGCTGGCGATGGCGGCCGCCGAGTCGGTATCGGCGCTGGAGGCGAGGTCGGGGTGGGGGAATTGGATCGGGTGATGGATCATGTCGCCGGTGATCACCGCCTGACTTCCGCCCGACTCGATGCGCACGCTGTGATGACCCGGCGTGTGACCGGGCGTCGGCTCGAGCCGGACTGCTGAGGTCAGTCGATGGTCGGACTCGACGATCTGGGCCAAGCCGGCATCGAAGATCGGGGCCACCGAGTCACCCATCACATCGCCGAACACCTCGGTCTCGTCGGTCACCGACCAGTGGTCGTATTCGACGCGGCCGAAGAGGTAACGGGCGTTGGGGAAGGTCGGCACCCAGGAACCGTCGACGAGGTGGGTGTTCCAACCGACGTGGTCGACGTGCATGTGGGTGCACACCACCTGGTCGATGGACTCGCGGGCAAAGCCTGCGGCCTCCAGATCGGTGAGGAACGTGGTGTCGAGCTTGTCGAACAATGGGGTCGGGCGGTCCTTGGCATTGCCGACGCAGGTGTCGACGATGATGCGCTGGCCATCGGATTCGAGTATCAGCGCCTGGATTCGCAGGATCAACTTGCCCTTGGGATCGATGAAGTGGGGTGTGAGCCAGGGAATGGTGGCAACGAGTTCATCCGTCACCGACGGCAGGAGCCAGGCGAAGCGCCAATGCTGCTCCATTTCGATCACGCTGGTGATGGTCACGTCACCGATGGTCCAGGTGGGTCCGAGAGGCATGGTGCCATCATGGTCGCTGCCGAGGCAACCGTCGACTCGACGCCTCCTCGGTGCCGGGAGGCGGGGAGACGGCCTCCCGAGCCGAGTAGAGTTTCCTCCCGTGGACCACCACTCGTTCCGACCCATCGCCGAGCATGAGTGGTTCCAACGTACCGGGCTGTGGTTCACACGGGTCACCTCGGCGGCAGCCGCACTCGAACTTCCGGACGTGTTGCCGCTGCCCGACAACCGCCCGGTCATCCTGGCGGCGAATCACCGAAGCATGCTGGATCTTGCGGTCGCCATGGCCGTCTTCGCCCGGTTCGATCTGTCGAGTCGCATCCAGATCCGGGCCGACCTGATGGAGAGGGGTCCCGGCGCCAAGTTGCTGCACAGTATCGGCGCCATCCCCACGTCGACCAAGTTGAGAGAGTCCTCTGAACGGGCCTCGATCGAGGCCGTGTCGGCCGGGCACCTGTTGTCCTTGATGCCCGAAGGGCGACTTTGCAGGCCCGAGGAATGGGTGAACGGCGTCGGCCCCGGACGGCCCGGAGTTTCACGCATCGCCCTGGCCACCGAGGCAGTCGTGGTTCCGATCGGGTTCAGCGGGACCGAATGCGTGTGGCCGCGCGGCAGGCTGCCTCGCGTCCGGTGGCCGAGACCCACCATACGGGTTGCCCTTGGACCGCCAGTCGAGCTGGCCGGGACCAATCACGCGGACAACGCCCAGCAGGTGATGGAAGCCATCGCCGCAGTCCTGGCAGGGTTGAACGACCCCTATGCAGTCGGCTGACGGCGCGCTCCCGGCGACCGGGTAAGCTCGGGCCGCATGGCTTCAGTGTGGCCACAACTGGTGTTGGTCGGAGTATTGGTGCTGGTCAACGCCCTGCTCTCGGGCAGCGAAATGGCTCTGGTCTCCTTGCGGGAGAGTCAACTCCAGCGACTTGAACGAGCTTCGGCTCGGGGGGCGGTTCTCGCTCGACTGGCACGAGAGCCGAACCGGTTTCTGGCGACGGTCCAAATCGGGATCACCTTGGCCGGCTTCCTGGCCTCTGCCGCGGCCGCCGTCACGCTCGCCGTGCCGCTGGAGAAGCCCCTCGACTTCCTCGGTGGTGCAGCCGAGCCGATCTCGATCATCGCCGTGACGCTGGTGCTCGCGTTCTTGACGCTGGTCCTCGGGGAGCTCGCGCCCAAGCGAGTGGCCATGCAGAAAGCCGAGCAATGGGGACTGTTGGCGGCGCGCCCACTCAGCGCACTGGCGTCGATGACCAGGCCGGTTGTGTGGCTCCTGTCTCGAGCGACCGATGGCGTCGTGCGACTGTTCGGCATCGATCCGAACCGTTCGCGTGACGAGATGACCGAGGAGGAGATACGCGATCTCGTTGCCACCCAGGCCAGCTTCACGCCGCGGCAGCGGTTGATCATCGACGGCGCGTTCGAGATCAGTGAGCGGACGTTGCGAGAGATACTCCGCCCGCGTCGCGAAGTGTTCGTGCTCGACGCTGCCCATCGGGCCGACCAAGCGTTGTTCGAGCTGGCTGCCAGCGGACATTCGCGGGCTCCGGTCGCCACCTCGGGCGAACTCGACGAGGCGATCGGTTTGGTACATCTGCGTGACCTCCTCGACCAGGGTGGACGGCCGGTCGGCGAATTGGTGGCCGATCTGGTGGCCTTTCCCGAAACGGTGACCGTGCTCGATGCCCTGCACCATCTTCAGGTGGGACGTACGCAGATGGCACTCGTCGTGGACGAACACGGAGGTGCGGCGGGGATCGTCACGGTCGAGGACCTGATCGAGGAGTTGGTGGGCGAGATCTACGACGAGACCGACCGCGATGTGGTGACCGTTCGCCGCGATGGCGATGGTTGGTTGTCGTTGTCGGGCGGGTTCCCCGTCCACGATCTCATCGACATCGGTGTCCTCGACGTGCCCTCCGGTGCCTATGCCACCGTTGCCGGCCTCATCCTCGACGGGTTGGGTCGGGTGCCCGAGGGACCTGGCGATGGCGTCCGCATCGCCGGGCGAGTCTTCGAGGTCGCCGGTATGCAGGGCCGAACGATCACCGAGGTGCGGATATCGCCGGCCGCTGTCTCTCCGACCGCTGTCTCTCCGACCGCTGTCTCTCCG
>JAHECQ010000272.1 GCA_024641625.1 Acidimicrobiales bacterium
CCGACTGCTACCGCCAGCGGAGCTTCCTCGACGCCGGTGTCGTGCTCCCCGGAAGCTCCGATCGGCCGGTGGTCAACGGTTCGCCACTGCTCGGCATCCATGATCTGGTCAACCAGCGCACCGCTCAGGGCTCCCCGTTCAACCCGCAGGAAGCGTTGACACCCGAGCAGGCCATCTGGGCCTACACCTACGCCTCGGCCTATGCCGCGTTCGACGAGACGAAGAAGGGTTCGCTGAGCATCGGCAAGCTGGCTGATCTCACGGTGCTCGATCGGGACCCCACCACCATTGCGCCGGAGCAGATTGCCGAGACCCAGGTGGTGGCCACCATGGTCGGAGGTTCCTTCGAATTCGACCAACTGGGTTTGAACGCGTAAACCTGTCGGCATGACCTTTGCCCCTGTCGATCTGATCTACGAAGTGGAGCGGGGTCGTGCGCGCATCACCCTGAACCGGCCCGAGAAGCTCAACGCACTCAACCTGCGCGTCCAGCAGGAGCTGAGCGAGGCGTTGTGGGAAGCCGACAACGACACCGAGGTGCACTGCGTCATCATCAAGGGCGCCGGTCGGTCCTTCTGCTCGGGCTATGACCTCTCCGGTGGAGGCAACCTCGGGACCGAGCGGGACCCGGACCGGCACTACCGTGGCGCTCGGAGCTTCGACGACGACACCTGGCAGCTCGAACGCATGCAGCAGTACCTCATGCCACTGTTCGACATGCACAAGCCCAGCATCGCGCAGGTCCATGGATACTGCCTGGCCGGCGGTACCGGCATCATCGGCTTGTGCGACCTGGTGATCGTGGCCGACGACGCAACCATCGGGTTCCCACCCGCTCGGGACCTCGGCGTCCTGCCCATCACGACCTGGCTCTACAACGCCGGACCCCAGTGGGCCAAGCGGTTGATCCTGACCGGCGACACGGTCACGGGAGCCGAGGCGGCCGACATCGGTCTGGCGCTGAAGGCGGTTCCCGCTGACCTGCTCGAACAAGAGGTCGAGCAGTTGGCCGACCGGATGGCCATGATCGACGCGGATCTGCTGGCGGCGAACAAGCGCGTGATCAACCTCGGCATGGAGCTCATGGGTGCCCGCACCATGCAGCGAGTCGCGGCCGAGATCGACGCCCGCGGGCACCTTGCGCCCTCGGCCAAGCAGTGGGTACGCGACGTGAAAGAAGTGGGACTCCACCAGGTGCTCCGTCAGCGCGACGCCAAGTTCGGCGATGGTCGCGCTCGGGTGCGGGGCCCCGAGATCCGTGACGAGCACGGACGACTGATCGACTGATCAACTGACCGACTGCACAACAAGGGGAATTCGATGCACGTAGGAATGGGTGTTGCCTTCCAGAACCCGGAGAACGCGTTGAGCGACGCCGAGGTCTGGAATCAGGAAGTTGCCATTGCCGTCGAAGCCGAGGACCTCGGCTTCGACTCGTTGTGGACCGTCGAACATCACTTCACCGACTACACGATGTGCCCGGATCCGGTACAGCTACTGACCTATCTCGCCGGCAGGACCAAACACATCCAGCTGGGTACCGGGGTCATCGTGTTGCCCTGGCACGACCCGATGCGGGTGGCCGAACAGATCACCCTGCTCGACAACCTCTCCGGTGGCCGCATGATCCTGGGGATCGGTCGTGGCCTCGCCCGGGTCGAGTACGAAGGGTTCGGTGTCGACATGAACACCAGCCGCGAGCGCTTCGTCGAGATGGCCGACTGCATCCTCACCGGCCTCGAGCAGGGCTACCTCGAGTACGACGGGGAACTCATCAAGCAGCCTCGCCGTGACCTTCGACCGGCCCCGCAGCGTTCGTTCAAGGGTCGCACCTTCGCCGCCGCGGTCAGCCCCGAGTCGATGCCGATCATGGCCAAGCTCGGCATCGGCCTCCTGGTGATCCCCCAGAAGCCATGGAGCGTGGTCGAGGAGGACTTCCGGATCTACAACGAGGTGTACCGGGCCGAGAACGGCTCCGAGCCGCCCGCTCCACTCTGTGGCGGATTCTGCTTCGTCGACGAGAGCGCCGACCGGGCCGAGGAGATGGCCTACCAGTACATCGGCGGCTACTACGGCACCGTGCTGAAGCACTACGAATTCGGCGAGGCTCCGCACGACGGTGTCTCCGGGTACGAGTTCTACACCAACATCACCAAGTACATCGGACGCCATGGCAAAGCGAGCGCAGCCGAGGACTTCGTCAAGTTGATGCCCTACGGCACACCCGAACAAGTGCTGGAGAAGCTCGAGGTCATCCGCCAGAAGATCGGCATGGCCGCCTTCTTCCCGAACTTCGTGTATGCCGGAATGAGCTATTCCGAGGGCCGACGCAACATGAACCTGTTCGCCGACAAGGTCATGCCCGAACTCAAGACCTGGGAGGCCCCTCCGGTCGGCCTGGCTGCGGTCACTGCATGATGTCGGAGCGACGCGACACCTCCATGCATGACGAACTCACCTACGAAGAGGCCGATCACATCGGTGTCATCACCATCGATCGACCCGAAGCCCGGAACGCGCTCGCCTGGTCGACCTACGACAAGCTCGAAGCCGCGGTGCGAACCAGCACGGCGCGTTGCCTGGTCATCACGGCCACCGACCCCGCCTTCTGTTCGGGTGATGACGTCAAACAGATCATGGGCGGTGGCGACAGACCCCCGGACCTCGAAAGCCGCGCTCCCCGTCTGACTCCCGCCGCCGATGCGCTGCTGCACACCGACATCCCGGTGATCGCGGCGATCAACGGTGCAGCGGTGGGCTGGGGCATGGAACTGGCGCTCTTCGCCGATCTGCGGGTGGCATCCGAGCGAGCCAAGTTCGGTGAATTGTTCGTTTTGCGCGGTCTGGTGACCGACGTGGCCGGCATCGGTCGACTGGCCTCACTGGTGGGACGGGAGAAGGCGGCCGAGCTGCTGTTCACCGGCGAGATCATCGACGCCGCCGAGGCGCTTCGCATCGGGCTGGTCTCCCGCATGGTCCCCCACGAGGAGTTGATGCCGACGGCCATGGCCCTGGCCACTCGCATTGCCGGCAATCCACCGTTGGCCGTCCAGAGCCTCAAGAGTGGTCTTCGTACCGCCGTCGACCCCGACTGGAACGAGCTGGGGATCTGGGTGTCGACCAACCTGGCCCGACTGTTCAAGACCGACGATCATCGTGAAGGGGTGAAGAGCTTTCTCGAGAAGCGAGCACCCCGCTACACCGGAAGCTAGGTCCTGCCATGAAGTTCGGCATCATGTTCTCCAACACCGGTCCCTACGCCCGCCCCGAACACGCGGCCGAACTCGCAGTGGCGGCCGAGAACTGTGGCCTCGAGTCGATCTGGGCGATCGAACACGTGGTGGTTCCCAACGGCTATGCCTCCGAGTACCCCTATCACGACTCGGGTCAGATGCCCTTCAGCAAGGACATGGACCTCCCGGACCCGCTGATCTGGTTGGCCTATGTGGCTGCACTCACCTCACGTATCCAACTGGCCACCGGCATTCTGATCGTCCCGCAGCGCAACCCGGTGGTGTTGGCCAAGGAGGTGGCGACGCTGGCGCAGTTGTCCAATGGCCGATTCCACCTCGGCATCGGGGTGGGCTGGCTGGAGGAGGAGTTCTCGATGCTCGGTGTCCCCTTCGAGCGCCGCGGCGCCCGAACCGACGAGATGATCGCCGCCATGCGAGAGCTGTGGTCATCGGAGACACACAGTACGCACCACGGCGAGTTCTACGACTTCGACGAGGCCTACCTGCGACCCCAACCACCCGGTGGCAGGGTGCCGATCATCGTGGGGGGCCATTCGACGTTGGCCGCCAAACGGGCCGGTCGGTACGGTGACGGCTTCTTCCCCGGCGGAGGTGACGTCGACGAGCTGATGGAGGTGCGCGACATGATGCGCGGGTTCGCAGCGGAGGCCGGCCGTGATCCCGACTCGATCGAGTTCACCGCTGGGGTGTGGAGCCCTCGCCGCGACGACATCGACGAGGTCAAGCGGCTCGAGGAGATGGGTATCGATCGACTGATCGTGACCCCGCCGAGCCCCAACCCGGAGGCGATCGGTCGGGCCATGGAACAGTTGGCCGAGAAGATCGCGCCGGTGGCAACGTCGTGACCGGCTCCCCATCATGAGGAGTTCTCTGTCATGAGGAGCTGTCGGTCATGACGAGGTGCCTGTGTTGAGGACCCACGCCGAGCGCCTTGCTCCCTTGGCCGAGCACATCTCGGCCGCCGGACCCGGGGCCGACGCCAACCGTCGCCCCTCGACCGATGTGATGCAGGCGCTGGGCCGAGCCGGATTGCTGCGGCTGATCGTGCCGCCGCAGTACGGCGGCGAGGGGGCGACATCGAGCGAATTCCTTCGGTTCGTCGAGTCGGTCGCCCGGATCCATGGATCGACGGCGTGGACGGCGATGACCTGTAACGAGGAGGCCGGTATCGCCAGCGCCTACCTCGAGCCCGACACCATGCGTCGGCTGTTCGTCGACGAACCCCACCAGGTGATCGCCGGGTCGGGGAATCCCAAAGGCCGGGCCCGACGGACCGAGGGGGGGTGGGTCGTTTCGGGCCGTTGGGACTTCGTCAGTGGGTGCACGGCAGCCGATCGTCTGGTGCTGACGGCCAGGGTGATCGATGCATCCCGGGACGCGCCGATACGACTCTGCTTCTTCTTGATCCGGGCCGAGCAGGCCACGATCGAGGACACGTGGAACACCCTCGGACTGCGCGGTACCGGCAGCAACGACGTGGTGCTCGATGAACTGTTCGTGTCCGACGAATGGTGCGGGATCATCGAGAATTATGGCCTGCCACGTCCCGACACCCCCTTCTATCGGTTGCCCTCCGGCTTGCGGTTCCCGTTCCCGAAGGTCGGCGTGGCCGCGGGGCTCGCCCGGTCGGCGCTCGATGAGTTCGTCGCCCTGGCCGAAGGCAAGCGTCCCCATCAGGCCCGCTCGGTGCTCGCCGAACGTCCCAGCGCCCAGATCGCCTTGGCCGAGGCCGAAGCCAAACTGTCCTCGTCGCGAGCGTGGGCCCTCGAGATGGCCGACGAACTGTGGGCCGCGGCCGCAGCGTCTCCCCTCATCGATCCGCTGCTGCACGCCCGTTGTCGCCTTGCCTGCAGCCACGCAGTGGCCTCCAGCATCGCCGCCATCGAGGCGGTCGTGACCGAAACGGGGGCGAGTGCGAACTTCGTCGCTGCCCCGGAGGATCACCGTTCGATGGGTCAACTCCTGAGTGACGCTCGTGCGGTGGCCGGCCACTTCACCGTTGGCGCCTACCAGAAGGCGATCGCCGGGCGAATCCTGCTCGGCCTCGAGCCCAACGATCCCCAATTCTGAGTGGGAGCGAACCAACCGGTCGTGCTACGAAGTACGGCCATGGGCAAGCTCGAAGGAAAAGTCGCAATCATCACCGGCGGGGCCCGGGGCCAGGGAGCCGCCGAGGGGAAGCTCTTCGTGGCCGAGGGGGCAACGGTCATCCTGACCGACGTTCTCGACAACGAGGGCGAGAGGACCGCCGGGGAGATCGGTGCCGAG
>JAHECQ010000273.1 GCA_024641625.1 Acidimicrobiales bacterium
TGCGAGAACTGCGCGGCAGCGTGCATCTGAACGCATTGGTGGCGAGCGGGATTTCGCCGGTCGTGGCCCACTGCGTCAAGCGTCCCGACATGATCGGTTTCTTCGGCTGGGATCCGGCGCCCGACACCTCGGGCTTCGACGAGGCCAAGCGGGCCGAGGCCGAAGCCCTCACCGACCGGATGGTGGCCGCCGGCATGATGGGGCTCACCGAGGCGCAGGCGACCGCGCTTCGCCAGGGAGCGGAGGCCATGGCCGCCGCATTCGCCGCCTGATCCATCCTGGTCAGTGCTCGACGATCACCCGGGCGGCTCGAGCAGAGCCGTCCGGATTCGGTCGACACCCTCGGCCCCCAATCCACCCAGTTCCTCGAGGTAGCCGGCCGGTGATCCGAAGTTGGCCCGCAGCCAGGCCATTGCCTGTTCCATGGCGGGTTGCGGCGCCGAGAGGGCTGGACGGAAGCGTTCGATGTCCAGTCCGCGTTCGACGAACTTCGGCGTGAGGGACTCGATCCGATGCTCGGTTCGGTAGACGTTGGTCAGCGTGAAATCGAACAGGATGTCGTGTTCGCCGACGCCTGCGGTCGACAGCAGCAGCATCGCCACCAGGCCGGTCCGGTCCTTGCCCGCAGTGCAGTGGAACAGTGTCGGCGATCCGTCGACTGCGCCGATGGCGGCCTGAGCGAACTGGTCGGGGTAGCGCTGGAGCATTTCGACGTAGCTGTCACCGATCCACTCGGCCGTCAACTCCTCGTACTCACCGTCGAGCACACGGTCGATGAACGACTTGAGTTGCGCGATCTCGCCGGCGATCGGCAGGTGGAGATGATGCTCCACGGTGTCCCACAGCCTCGACGGGTCGGCTTCGAGTTCGGAGTCGTAGCGTAGGTCGATCACCTTGCGGATACCGAGTCCCTCGAGTAGGCGGTGATCCTTCGGCGTCAACGCGCTGAGCTTGTCCGATCGATAGACGATCCCGCGGGCCAGCGTGCCCCCTTGTTCGGTCGCCCATCCGCCGAGATCGCGCACGTTCAGCGCGCCCTCGAGATCGAGGCGGGCCCCTGGCGCTGGACGATCGTTCATCGACAGACACCACTCCATCGAGGTCGGCTCGTCAAGCTCACCGACGATGGCCAGGGATCTCGGGTGTCGAACACGATGCCGCTGATCGGCTACCCTGGCCATGGTCGGCTGCGCCGAAGCGGCCCCGTCCCGCGAGGTGGCTGTCATCGCTAGCAATCGTTCAGAAGATCGCCCGGACGACCGGGCAAGGTCATCCGAACCCAGGTTGCGGTCCAGGACTGCGGCCGTCGTTCTCCTGGCCCTGGCCACCGTGACGGTGGGCGCTCTCGCCTTCGGGGTCCTCACTCGATCGGGATCGGTGTCGGGCCGCAACGAGGCCACAGGCCAACTCCCCCTCTCCGACGAGTTCGAATCGCCGGAGGCATCGGGAGCAATGCCGGCCACCACTACTCGTCCGGCCACGACCACCACCGAGGTCGACCCCACACCCTCGATACCCCCGGGTGGTTCGCTGGTGGCGACCTCGCTGCAGACCGAGGGCGAAGTGCCGGTCTGGTCCACCCCCGACGCCGACAGCGAGCCTGCATGGTTGCTTCCCGCCGAGACCGAGTTCTGGGGTGAGCGTCATTTTCTCGTGCTCGAGGACGCCGGCGACTGGCTCAGGGTGTCGCTTCCCGTGCGCCCCAACGGGACCGAGGGCTGGATTCCCAAGGACGACGTCAGCATGTCGGTCAGCACGTACCTGGTGCGCATCCATCTCGATCAGCCCTTGCTCGAAGTCTGGCAGGACGATCGGTTGGTGTTCGAGACGACACCGGCGATCGGCAATGAACGGGCCCCGACGCCCCTCGGGCGGTGGTACATCCGGGACATTCTCCAATGGGACCCCGCCTCGGTGTACGGCCCGTGGGTGTTGGCCTTGTCGGCGTTCTCCGAGCACATCGAACAGATCAATGGTTCGGACGCCGTGGTCGCCATCCATGGCACCAATCGGCCCGATCTACTGGGTCAACGGGTCTCACTGGGCTGCATCCGGCTGAGCAATGACGACGTCACCCGTCTCGCCCAGACCGTGCCTGCGGGTACACCGGTGGAGATCGTGGCCTGAACCGGGAGCGGTGCCCCCGGCAGGTTCGACCGATGGCCCGGCCCGGGTGACCCGAACCCGATCATCGGGCGGGGCGGTGCCGCCGCCGATACTCGTACCCGGCACGAGATCGCCTGGTCACCTCGACCAGGTCGAGGGCGCGCAGGCAGTAGGCCATCTTCTGTGCGGCGTCTCGACCGATTCGGGCGGATGCAGCGAGATCGGTCGTGGTGAAGATCGGCGGCAGATCGTCGGGAAGGAGACGGGCAAGATCGGCACGAGTGGCCAGGCGATGTTGGCCGAGCACCGAGGTCAGACGACGATCGATCGTGCGATAGCCCCCTCGTCCTCGTCTCGCCGCGGGATCGACGGCCTGGACCTTGGACACGTTGACCAGCACCACCTCGATCTCCAGGTTCGGGTGATCGACCAGGGTGGGGATGCTCACCAGTTGGTCGAACACGTCGAAGACCGACCCCCGAATGGGTGAGCGGCGTGACTTGGCTCCCGGTCGCTCGAGGCGGGTCTCGACGGCGATCGGGTGAACGACCAGGATGCGATGGCTTTCGAGGAGATGATCGAGCTTGCGCGCCATGGCTGCGAAGGAACCCGTCTGGATCTCGATGAGCAAGCCCGGTTCCCCACCGATCGGGGGGCGCACGATGTCGATGACGAAGTCGGCCAGGGGCACCTCGAATCGGTCGCCCGGGCGAGCGTAATGGTCTTTCAGAGCGGCGTGCAGCGAGCCCTCGTTCAGGGTCCCGATGCCCGGTGGCGGAGGAGTGGGTGTCACGAGAATCGAAGCTTGGCACAGACGGTTGGAAGATCGGTGCCAGACTTCGACGATGAAGGGTGTTCGTCGCCATCGGAAAAGCCCGCGCTGGAGACGTCGGCGTGAGCGCGATCCGTGGGAGCGGGTCGCCGTTGGACTGGTCTCGGTGGCACTCATCGTCGCTGCGGGAACCGTCGGCTACTGGCTGCTCGGGAGCTCGCTGTTCGATTCGCTGTACCAGACGATCATCACCATCACGACCGTGGGTTTCCAGGAGATCGGCCAGACCCCCGAGCACGAGCGTGCGTACCGAACGCTGACCATGGCGCTCGTCGTTGCCGGTACCGGCACGGTGCTGTACACCCTGGGTGTGTTGGTCGACAGTCTGATCGAAGGCAGTCTGAACGAAGAAGTGAGGAGGCGGCGGATGCTGCGGGACATCGAGGACCTCGAGGGGCATGTGATCATCGCCGGTTGGGGTCGTATGGGCCACGCCATTGCCCACTATGTCGATCGATCCGGACGTGACATGGTGGTCATCGACCGGCACCCCGACGACGATGTCTCGACTCACGCCGTCGTCGTCGGCGAGGCGACCGACGACGAGGTGCTTCGACAAGCAGGCGTCGAGAAGGCCGACATCCTGATCGCCGCGCTCAGCAACGACGCCGACAATCTGTTCGTGACCCTGAGTGCGCGGGCCATGCGCCCGGATCTGTTCATCGTCGCCCGGACGGTCGACCAGGGAAACGAGCGGAAGTTCCTCCAGGCGGGGGCGAATCGGGTGGTGAACCCGCACGAGATCGGCGGATCCCGGATGGCGGCCCTGGCCTTGCACCCGAACGTGGCCGAGTTCCTCGACGACGTGCTTCATGACGAGAACCACGACGTGGCCGTGCACGAAGTGCCGGTCGGCAAGGGATCGGCCATGATCGGTCGGCCGCTGACGGACCTGGTCGCGCCCAGTGGTCGTCGGCCGTTGATCATCGCCATTCGCGAACCGGGCGGTCGCTATCACACCAACCCGTCACCCCGAACCGAACTGGGCGAAGGCGAAGTGATCATCGCCCTCGGTTCGGCGGAGGAGTTGGCCCACCTGCGGGCACAGATGTGACCGGTCGGTCAGTCGGTCACGAGCGGATTCGCCGGGTCGGCGGCCCATTCCTGAAGACTCGCGGTGTAAACGGCGACGTTGCGGTAGCCGAGTCGGGTGAGGACGAACGCGTCCGATGACGCAGTGATGCCACCGCCGCAGTAGGTGATGATCCGAGCGGCGGGGTCGGCATCGAACATGCCGGCGAGATCGTCGAGCGGCCGGTAGCGGCCGCTCGTGGGTTCGAGAAGACCGACTGCGGGGGTGTTGGTGGAGGTCGGGATGTGGCCGGGTCGTCCAGAGGTGTTCTGCTCGCCACGGTACTGGGCCTCGCCCAACGCATCGACCAGGCAGGTGGCACCGTCGTCGATTGCCGCCATGACCTGGTCACCAGGTCCTCGGTCAGATCGGCAAACCCCGAGCCGGGTACGTGTGCCCGGTCGTAGGCGAATCGGCCGCTTTCGGAGCGGTAGCCCACCCCGGGTGCTCCGTCATCGTCGAGGATCGGTCGGAGATACACGGTGCAGTCGAGTACGACGAGGTCCTCGTCATCGAGGTGTCGACCGAGCCAGTCGACCGAGACGAGGCCCGAGTCGAACTCGGGGTCTCCGGTGGGCGCGGGATCGGTGGACGTTCGTTCGTCGGAGGGCACGATGCGACGGTAGTTGGTGAGGTGCCGTTGCGCCGACTCCCGAATGCGCTTGGATGGAGCCATGACGGTTGTGAAGATCAACGCCCTCCAGATCCCACCACAGGCCGGTGAGGAGATCATCAAGCGATTCACTGCGCGGATGTCGAGCCTCGCCGAGGTGAGCGGGTTCGAAGGTTTCGAATTGCTCCGGCCGACTGCCGAGTCCGAGACGAGATGGTTCGTCTACACCCGCTGGGCTGACCAGGCATCGTACGAAGCGTGGCGGGACGGAGACGGTGCGCGGGCCAGCCACGCCCATCAGCCAGGGGAGTCGCCGGCGCCGCCGGTGAGCATGGGCGCCACCTTGCTCGAATTCGAGGTCGAGGTGACTGCGGGTCCGAGCGGAGCCTGATGGCACCTACCGATCAGTCGTCGCGGTTCTTCGAGCCACGCCGCCGCCCTGGTCGTTGTGGTGACCGCGGCGGCGCTCGGTGGTCGGCCCCGTAGCGGGCACATGGGCCGTGATCATCGACGTGGTCCGGGTCGTGACCGTACCGGCCACTTGCAGTGTCACGGTGGTGGCAGTGGTCGATCCGTCTCCGGGCGGCGGCATCAGGTCCTCGGAGGGGCGCTCGGCCGCAATGACCTTCCCCGGCGGCATCGGGTCCTCGGCGAGGACGGTAGAGGCCGACAAGCAGAACGGCACTCGCCCGCTGCCAGGTTCCCACACCCACGGCACGCCATCCCCAATCGTTGGGATCGACCGGCGGCATCGGGGGCACTAGCGTTCGGCGACGCCGAGGTCTTGGCGGATCGTCGATGCAGAGAAGGAGTTCCGGAGATGTCTTCCCTGGAAAAGGGGCATTCCGAAGAATTGGAACCGGGGAGCGAGGTGTCGCCGGAGAG
>JAHECQ010000012.1:0-3829 GCA_024641625.1 Acidimicrobiales bacterium
CGCCGCTGCTAGACGAAGGTGTTGTGGTCGAGTTGAGCCCCGAGGCGAACGAGCAGTGCCTGCCCCGAATGGACGGTGGCCAATGTCACGATGAGGAACGTGCCCAACACCAGCCAATTGGGCGCCATGCAGAACATGGAGAAGGCGAAGAAGACGATGCCGGGCCGAGCGAAGCGGAGCCCCGATTCGACCACTCGTTGGTCGCCGTCAACTGGGTGACGGGCCAGGAACACCAGCACGCCCACGCAGAACAGACCTGCGGTGAATGCCGGAATCAGACGAATGAACAGTGGAATCTGTTGTATCCAGGTCATGTGGCCTACATCGGCGTTTCGCTACCTGAACCTTGAGGCCTACGCCACGAATCCTTCTGCCCATCGGAGCCGATTCGATCGAACCAGATCGGATGCTCATGGGCGTGGGGTTGTGGGCCCGGCCTTGGTGAGATCGATGGGGCCGGCATCGAGGCCCAGGAGCACACGGCCGGCCATACGCAGATGTGTTCGTTGGCCGGCTGAATGTTGCACGGCGGTGTGTGCGTCGCGAAGGTACCGCTCGAGCCGATTCTGGGTGGAGATCGCGTTGGTACCACCCGCATGGAACACCAGGTCGGCCACTCGTACAGCCTCGTTGAGGCTGTGCGTGATGGCCAGTTGGGCTCGGGCGACCGCCCGGTCCAGGCGTGGTCCGCCCTCGATCAGGGCGTCCCACGCTTCCTGGAACGTTTCGAGCACGAATGCCCGCGACGCTCCGGTGATGGCCTCGGCCTCGGCGACGGCCTCTTGAACCGGCGGTCGGGTGCGCAGCGGTGCCGGTGATCCGGTCGAGGCCACATCGCCCAGGTCCACCAGCGCATCGAGTGCCCCCTGGGCCAGGCCGACCCCCACGCCGGCCGTCGGGGCCCAGGCGCCGACCATCATGAGACGCGGGTCGTTCACCGTCCTCGCCGGTCGCCGGCCATCGACTTGTTTGACCCAGCGCGTCGAGGCCACGCGTTCGTGAGGCACGAAGACGTCCTCGAGGACGAAGTCGTCGCTGCCGGTGCCGCGCATGCCCACCACGTTCCAGTTGTCGAGGATGCGTCCCTCGCCGATGGGGATGAACATCGAGCGGGCAGTGGGTTCGCCGTCGCCCCGCCCGATGAGGCTCGTGCCGAGAAACCAGTTGGCGTGGCGGACACCACTGGCGTAGTTCCAGTGCCCGTTGACGACGTACCCGCCCTCCACCGGCTCGGCCGTGCCCAGTGCCCGGGCGGAGCCGGCCACGTGGATCGGGCCGTCGGATTGGCGTGCCATGTCGGCCACGACATCGGGATCGAGCCACGCCAGGAACACCGTGACCGCAGCCGACACCTGTGCACACCAGCCGACCGAGCCGTTTCGACGTGCGAGCGCCTCGCACACCGAGAACGCCACCACCGGGTCGACCTCGGGGCCGCCGAGCGAGGCCGGCAGATACATCTGGAAGATGCCGGCCTCGGTGAGCCGACGCACCAGCGGGTCGGGAAGACAACCACCGGTTTCGATGACATCGGCCTCGGCGTCGATGAAGGGACCAAGGGCAATCGCAGCATCGATCATGGGATGGAGATTCCTGGGTGCAATGCCGTCGGATCGCTGGGTGCCGGTCATCGGTCCACGTTAGATCGCCGGCCGAGCGCGGTCCCCATTAGGTTGGGCCTTCCCGGGATCCACAACCACAGCAGGTGCGACATGGCAGCAACGAACCCTGAGCGAGCCAACCAGCCGGCCGATCGGCCATCGGCCGACCAGACGGGTTTGGACATCGGATTGATGTTCAGCTTCCGGAACCCGGCCCAGTGGCGTCGCCCCTTCGCAGAGGTCTACGCAGAGGAGTTGCGGCTGATCCGCGACGCCGAGCGGCTGGGCTACGACACGATCTGGCTGACCGAGCATCATTTCGCCGACGATGGATACTCGCCGTCGGTGGTCACCATTGCCGCTGCCATCGCGGCAGTCACCGAACGGGTACGCATCGGATTCAACCTCCTCCTCCTGCCGTTGCACAACGCCATCCGGGTGGCGGAGGACGTCGCCACCCTCGACGTCATCTCGAACGGTCGTATCGATGTCGGCCTCGGGCAGGGATACGCCACCCACGAATTCAACGGCTATGGCATCGATCGCGCCGAACGGCTGGGCCGATTCGTGGAGGGTCTCGATGTGCTGCGGGGCTTGTGGACCGGGGAGTCGTTCTCCTACGCCGGCCGGCACTACGACATCGAGAATGCCCGCCTCGTGCCGCCGCCGGTGCAGGAGCCGATGCCGGTTTGGATCGGCGCGACGTCCGAATCAGGCGTGCGGCGAGCCGGCCGTCGAGGGGCCAACCTGCTTGGATTGACCAGCACCCATCTCCAACGGGTCTATGAGGATGCTCGTCGAGAGGTCGGTTTGTCAGTGGAAGCGGCGAAGGTGCTTCAACTCCATTGGACACACGTGGCCCCCTCGACCGATCAGGCATGGGAGGAGGCGGCGCCTCACTTCCATCACCTGCTGTCGGTCTATGCCCAATGGGCAAACGAGTCCGGCGATGCCGACAAGGGCGGCCCGAAGACGTTGATTCCGGCGGTCGATGAACTCCGGGACCCCGCCCGGCGCCTGATGTTCCAACCGGTGTTCGGCGACGCCGGAACGGTGTCAGCCGGCCTCCGGGCGTCGATGGCCAAGGTGCGCACGACGCACGTGGGCCTCGGTGTGCTGCCGGGTATGGACCCGGCAACGATCCGCCGATCGATGGAGCTGTTTGCCCACGAGGTGGCGCCGACGCTGCGTGGCTGAGCCTCGACGTCGAGTGCTCCGGCGTCGTTCGACGCGCGAGGTCGCTCAGCTGCGTGCTCGGGCGCCGGCGAGGAAGCGTCGGATCAGATCGTCGCCGCGTGCCTTGTTGGCGGCCGAGTAGAACTTCTCACTGGTGAGCCAGGTGCGACCCGGCGACCCGAGGTAGTGCCGTTCGTACAGCTCGTTTCGACTGCCCAGCGAGCTGCCGAGGAAGTCCCAGGCCATGCGGAACACCTCGCTGCGATGCTCGGCCGAGACGTCCCGGGCGCCGGGAATGAACTCGTCGCAGAGTGCTCTGATGCGTGGATCATCGAGCTGGCCCCTGCTGGGTGTGGCCAGCAGGTTGGCCCCGCCGATTGATCGGAGAATCTCGTTGATGCGGATCATCCAGACCGGAATGAGGGCACGAGCGGGGTGCATGGCTCGGCCCTCGGGGAACACACCTCCGTCCTCCCAGGTGATGGCCCGGTCCTCGGCGCACAGCAGTGCGGTACGAGTCATCTCGACGTAGGTCTGGATCTCGCCGAGCATTTCGGTGGTCTTGTCGGAGGTGTCGTTGACCGCCTCGGCCATCCGACCGGCCAGGCGGTAGAGGAACTCCATCTTGGTCAGCGCTCGAACCGTGGTCTGTTGCATGATGTTGGGCCACCAGGGACTGTCACCCATCACGGTGTTGTAGACCCCGAGGTCGCCGTCGATGAAGACGTCGGTCTTCGGCACTTCGACGTCGTCGAAGATGCAGTACGCGTCCTGTTCGTCATAGCGGGTGGAGAACGGGGCGTCGAACGGGTCGGCATCACGAGTGCCCGAATCTCGGCACAGGAACACCAGACCGGGTGCGTCCATGGCCACGGTGAACGACAGGGCGTACGCGGGATCCGAACCGGGAGGCAAGGGAGCCCCCGGGTAGACGGTCTGCTCGTCGGCAAAGGGGGCCAGGGTCGCCAACATGCGCGCACCACGAACCACGATCGAATCGGCCGTCTCGGCGACCTTGTGCAGCGGAATGGGGTTGTCGGCGAACGTCTGGT
>JAHECQ010000012.1:3839-18088 GCA_024641625.1 Acidimicrobiales bacterium
GCCTGCGCTGGAAGTCGACCAGGTTCTCGTACCCGGTCTCGTTGGTGCCTTCGTTGCCGGTGGGGTTGGCCAGGCACCCGGCCCAGCGTCGGCGATCGGCGGCGAAGCCGGCGAAGGTGACATTCATGTAGTCCGGCGTGCGGCCCATGGTGCCCAGGCTGAGGTCAGCGGCGTGGCGAAGGCCCACGTGCCGCCGACGGAGATCGTCGACGGACCGGGGGATGAGGTGGCTGATGGCGATGTCCTCGCCGTTCTCGGGGTCGGCGATCACCATGTCGGCTCGTTGCTCGTGCTGTGCGTCGTAGTACGCAGCGATGGCCTCGGCCCCGCCCCGCAACAGGGGATGGTCGACCACCGACTCGACTCGCTCACCCCCGAGCCAGATCTCGCGACTCGTCTTGCGAAGGCCCTCGAGATAGTCCTGTCCCGTCCGAACCGTCATGTCTGGGTCTCCTCATGTTTCGGTGGCGACGCCGTCACGTGGCCCCGGTCCTCCGCCGACACCGAAGACGGCCGCTCAGCTCGATCCGATGGACAGGAGGTTCTCGACCGGCTTGTAGAGCTCCTCCAGGTAGGTGAGATCAGCGGGATCGAGCACGATCGAGCAGGCCTCGACCAGCTGATCGAGCTGCGGGATCTTGGACACGCCCACGATGGGTGCGGTGATCTCGGGCTTGTTCACCAACCAGGCAACGGCGATCTGGGCCGGCGTTTTGCCGTATCGCTCGGCCACTTCCATGACCCGGTCGGCGATCTGGAAGTCCATCTCGCCCCGGTAGAGGCCCTCGGTGCGCTTGCGATCCATGCCGGTCGAGCGGCTGGTCGAGCCCTTGTCGAAGCCACCCTGGTAGGAGCCGGCGAGGATGCCGCGAGCCAGAGGCGACCACGGAGTGAGGGCCACCCCGGTCGATGCGCAGTAGGGGTTCATCTCCCGTTCTTCCTCGCGATAGATGAGGTTGTAGTGGTTCTGCATCGACACGAACTGCGTCCAACCGTTGAGCTTGGCCGTGAGTTGGAGCTCGGTGAACTGCCAGGCGAACATCGACGAGCCGCCGAGATACAGCACCTTGCCCGCCTTGACCACGTCGTGAAGCGCCTCGAGGCTCTCGGTGATGGGTGCCTTGACGGCCCCGGGGATGCCATGGGGATGGCGGTGGATCACCAGGTGGTCGATGTACTCGAGTCCCAATCGACGGAGGGAGGCATCGACCGACTCCATGATGTGCTTGCGCGAGAGGCCGCCCTGGTTGGCCCCACGCCCCATCGGCATCGAGACCTTGGTGGCGATCACGTACTCGTCTCGGGGAGCGAGCTCGCGTAGCAGCTGACCCACCACTTCTTCACAGGCCCCATTGCCATAGATGTTCGCACAGTCGAAGTAGAACAGACCGTGATCGAGGGCTGCCTGGAAGATGGGTCGGGCCTGATCGATATCGAGGGTCCAGTCGGCCTGATGACCCTCGCCAGGCTTCCCGAAGTTCATCGTTCCCAGTCCGAGTTGCGAAATTCGCAGTCCCGAGTTCTGTCCCAAAGGCACCGCATCGAGCATGGTTGGTTGCCCCTTTCTCGTTCGGGGCGCACGGTAGCTCCCAGGGAGCACCCCTGACGAGACGGCTCGTCGGTGAAGCGGTGCTGGGCGTGGTGGTCGGGCTGCCCGGTTGGTCACTACGCTCGGCCACGATGACGAGTTCGGCTGTTCCGGTGACCATGGACAATACGACCTCCGGGCTGGGACGAGCGTGGTATGCCGTCGCTCTGGGTGACTCGGTGGGCGAGCAGCCGGTGCGAGTTCTGGTGCTCGGCCGGCCCTGGGTCGTGTTTCGGATGGGGGGTCGGTTGGTGGCGTTCGCCGACCAATGTCCGCACCGCATGGCCCCTCTCTCGATCGGCACGAATCGCGGCTCGGTGCTGCAGTGCCGTTATCACGGCTGGGAGTTCGATGACGGGGGCCAGTGTGTGCGCATCCCGGCGCTCGGCGGGGAGGCCACCATCCCACCTCGGGCATGTCTGACACCGGCGGCCGGTGTTCGGGAGCAGTACGGCCTGGTGTGGCTGGCGCCCGAGGATCCGGTCTGCGATCTCCCCGATTTCCACGAGTGGGACGATCCGACGTTCGACACGGCGTGGAACCAACCTCGGCGCACCACTGCGGGAGCCGGCCAGCTCTGCGACAACTTCCTCGACGCCGCGCATCTTCCCACCGTCCACATCGGCACCTTCGGGGTCGAGGACGATGCCTACATCCCGCCCCAGGAGGTCGAACGAGATGGCTGGGTCGCCTCCACCACCTATCGGGTGATGTACAAGAACTTCGATGATCCGCTCGTCGAGAGCGGCGAGCATCCGTTGGTCCAACCCCAGGATCTGTACAAGGAGTGTCGCCCGGCGACGACGGCGTTCATCCGCCTCGACTTTCCGCTGACCGGCAAGCGCCTGGCGATCCTGTTCTCGTGCTTGCCCGAGACGGCCGAGTCCACAGTCGTGTTCAAGATGATGGCTCGCAATGACTATGGCGGCGACGAGGCACGGATGGCCGAGAGCCTCGCCTTCGAGGACCGGGTCCTCGACGAGGACCTGGTCGTCCTCGAAAGCTACGCCCGCATGGATCTCCCGCTGGACCTCCGGTTCGAGGTCCACACACGGGTCGATCGTTTGAGCGCGACGTATCGGCGCATTCTCGGCGAACTCATTGCGTCCGACCCTGTTGTGTCCGACCCTGTTGCGTCCGACCCTGTTGCGTCCGACCCGGACACCCGAGGCGTTGGGCCGTGGACCTCAGCGAGCCAGCAGCGGACCGGCGGTCTCGGCCCACTCGGCCACGATCTGATCGAGTGAATCCATGGTCGAGTCGAGGACGTACAACCCGCGACTGGGCACTGACGCACCCAGCTCGACCAGCAATGGTCGGAGGTGCACCTCGGGAGCGAGCGCATGGTGGAGCGAGGCGCCGACCATCACCGGTACGGCCATGCACCCGGCCAGGCCATCGTTGCCGAAGTTGTCGAGGAAGGCCTTGAGCAGGCCGGTGAACGTTGCCTTGTAGGTGGGGCAGGCGACGACGACGATGTCGGCCGCTGCGACTTGACCCAGCAGTGCAGCGACGTCGGTGTTCCCCCAATCGAAGAGCCGGGATGCCACCGAGGCCAACTCGATCGTGACCACTGCATCCCCGCCGCGCGCGTCGGCCACGGCCGCACCGACCGTTTGACCGACGGTTGTCGTACGGCCTCCGGGGCTCGGGTTTCCGATCAATACTGCGACCGTCATGGGTTACTCCTGGGTTGGCGGTTGGGCTCGTTGCGGGTGCGTCGGTCGGATTTGCTGACCCGGTGAACCGTAACGCTCCCGATCAGGTCAATCCGACGATCCCACCGTTCTCGTCGAGGTCGATGTGATGGGCCGCTGGGTCTCTCCCCAGGCCGGGCATGGTGCGAATGTCGCCGCAAATCGGATACACGAACCCGGCACCCACCGCCGCACGTACCTCGCGCACGGGAAGTCGCCATCCGATCGGAGCTCCCTTCAGCGACGGATCGGAACTGATCGACAGGTGCGTCTTGGCGACGCAGATCGGGAGATGACCACAGCCCGCGCGCTCGAAGCCGGCGATCTGTTCGGCCGCGACCTCGGAGTAGTCGACGCCGTCGGCCCCGTAGATCTTGGCCGCGATGGTTTCGATCTTGGCTCGCAGTGACAGATCGTCGGGGTACAACAACGAGAACGAACTCGGCTCTGCGGCCGCCTCGGCGACGACCTCAGCCAGCTCGGCTGCCCCCCTGCCGCCGTCGACGAAGTGGGTGCTCACGGCCGACCGGACACCGCAATCAGCGGCGATCTCGGCGATGGCCGCCAGTTCGGAGGGATGATCCTCGGCGAAGGCGTTGATGGCCACGACCGGGGTGACACCGTGGATCGAGAGGTTCTCCAGCTGTTTGCGTAGATTGGCGCCACCCTGGTGCACCTCGTCGGGGTTCTCCTTTTGCATTGCCTCGGGAAGTGGGCGTCCCGCCACGATTCGGTGGTTGCCCGAGTGGGCTTTCAGCCCACGAACGGTGGCGACGAGGACAGCTGCGTCGGGCGACAGTCCCGAGTATCGACATTTGATGTTGAAGAACCGTTCGGCGCCCATGTCGGCGCCGAAGCCGGCCTCGGTCAGAAGAAAGTCAGCGGTTCGAAGACCCAGCTGGTCGGCGACGATCGAGGAGTTCCCCGTTGCGATGTTGCCGAACGGTCCGGTGTGGACCAGTACCGGCGTGTGCTCGAGGGTTTGCATGAGGTTGGGCTTGATGGCTTCACGCAAGATGACCGCCATGGCACCGGCGACCTTCAGTTCCTCGGCGGTGACAGGTGTACCGGCCTGGCTGAACCCCACCACGATCCGTCCCAGTCGCAGTCGGAGGTCGGCCAACGACATGGCCAACGCCAGTGCAGCCATCACTTCGGATGCCGCGGTGATATCGAATCCGGAGTCACGCGGAACCCCGTCGGCATCGCCGCCGAGACCGATGCGAACATTGCGCAGCGCTCGATCATTGACGTCGAGCACGCGACGCCAGCCGATGTTGGCCGTATCGAGATCGAGTTCGTTGCCGTGGTAAAGATGCGCGTCCACCATCGCGGCGCACAGATTGTGGGCCGCCGTGACCGCATGCATGTCGCCGGTGAGGTGGAGGTTGAGGAGCTCCATCGGGACCACCTGGCTGTAGCCACCGCCCGCCGCGCCCCCCTTGATACCGAACGTCGGGCCCATCGAAGGCTGACGAATGGTGATGGTGGCCGACGAGCCGATGTGTCGGAATGCCTGGCCCAAGCCGACCGTGGTGGTGGTCTTTCCCTCGCCGAGTGGCGTCGGCGTGATGGCCGAGACCACGACGTACTTGGCTGCTGGACGATCGGCCAGGTGGGCGATGGCGGCCAGGTCGATCTTGGCTGCACCCGTTCCATAGGGCTCGAGGTACTCGGTGGGTATCCCCGCGGTTTCGGCCACCGTGGCAAGGGGCGCCAACGTTGCCTGCGACGCGATCGTCAGGTCGGAGGGAAACCTCATGGGTTGGTCAATCTCGCGGCGGGGCCGACTCGACCTGGCAACGGTGAGAGGTCACCCCTTGGCCTGTTGGGACCCGAAGATGGTGGGCGCTCCGGTGGCCGACCAGTCGGGGGCGCCGTGCATCGCCCGTCCTTGCACTTCGATGGTCTGCGGGGACCGGCCCCCGATCACCGTGCCGCTGACCTTCCCGGTGAGTCCGTTGGCGCCGATACGGGCAATGGGATAGGAGTCGACCGCGCTGTAGGTCTGCAGCAACAGCGGTCGGCCACGGTCGGACAGATTCGGTCGGGAGCCATGCACCATGCAGCAGTTGTGGACCGTGACCGAGCCCGCAGGCCCGCGCAGCCATACGACGTCCCCGTCGTCGCGCTCGAGTCCGAGAGTATCGACCAGCTCGTCGGTCATCGCTCCGGCCCATCGGCCTTCAGTGTCGTACAACTCGTGAAGCGGTCCACGATGGCTCCCCGGTAGAACCCCCATGGGGCCCATCTCGTCGTCGACCTCATCCAGATAGACGCCAATGGTCAGCGGGCTGAAGTCGGTGTGCGGCCAGAACTGGATGTCCTGATGCCACTTCACCTCCTCACCACCGTCGGACCATTTGTAGTTGAGTTTCGAATGATGGAACCGGACCGGGCCACCCAACAACTGGCACGCCAGGTCGCCGATGGGGCCGTCGATGGCAAGTTCGTAGAACGCTTCGTGCACATCGACGGGCGAGACGAGGCGGCGCAGGCGAGGATGCTCGGCCGTGTGGTCCGGTTCCACGTCGATCAGGCGAGTCGACGTCGAGATCGCCCGACTCTGCTCCACGAACTCAGCGGCGGCCGCTCTGAGCCGTTCCAGCCACTCGTCGTTCAGAAACGAGTCCAACAACAAGTAACCGTCACGCTCGTACGCGTCTCGCAGCGCCGGCGTGATCAGGCGTTCTGCACTGGTCGGGGCCATGACGTCAGCGTAGTGGGCCCGGTTGGGATTGTCGGAGACGTCCTCGGTGACTGTGCGTGCTGTCCGGGCGACCGCGTCGGCGGTCGTCGACCTCTGCAGGAAATCGACAGTTTCCTGCAATGGGGCATTCATCTCCGGGTGATTCGAAGGAAACAGGGACGCCGTAGCTTCGGTCTCAGTCGATCAAGGAGCTCTTCATGCCTTCACCTGCGACCCGATCTGCGTCGCGCTCATCGTGGGTGCACCCGAACGGGTTCGGGCCTCGCCGTGCTGGTTCAGACCGTGCTGGCTCAGACCGTGCTGGTTCAGACCGTGCTGGCTCAGACCGTCCTGGTCCGGTCCGTGCGGTGATGATCCTGGCCCTGTTGGTGTTCGCCGCTTCGTGTGGGTCGAGTGCGGGGAGCTCGGACTCCGTCGACCAACTCACCCTGGGATACTCGGCTTGGCCTGGATGGTTCCCCCTGGCGGTGGCCGAGGAAGCGGGGATCTTCGAGGAGGTGGGTCTCGATGTCGATCTCAGGTTCTTTGCTGACTACTTGGCCAGTATCGACGCCATGGCCACTGGTCAGCTCGATGGTGTGACCCAGACGCTCAACGACACGATGGCGAGCGTGGCATTCGGGGATGCACAGGTCATCGTCGTGGTCAACGACAATTCGACCGGCAACGACAAGATCGTCTGTGACGGATCCATCAATTCGATCGAGGACCTGAAGGGCAAGACCATTGCCGCTGAGGCGGGAGTGGTGGATCACTTCCTGTTGGTGCAAGGGTTGGCCTCGGTCGGCCTGAGCGAGGCCGACATCGACTTCCGGGGCCTGCCCACCGATGCGGCGGCGGCGGCATTCGCCTCCGGGGAATTCGACTGTGTCGGCATCTTCGCCCCGTTCTGGCTGACGGCGCTCGAGCGGGAGGGCAGTAAGGAATTGTTCAGCTCTGCCGATTTCCCCGGTTTGATCCCGGACCACATCGTGGTGAGCCGGGAGATGGTCGAAGAGAACCCGGCCGCTGTCCAGAAACTCGTCGATGCGTGGTATCTCACACTCGAGTACATCGATGCGAATCCTGACGCAGCGCTGGAGATCATGGCCGAGGTGGCGGAGACCACCACCGACGAATACCTGCAGTTCGCCGAGGGCACCACCCTCCTCAGCGCCGAGGAGGCGCTTGCGGCATTCAGCGATGGCGACGACACGACATCGCTCATCTACACCGCCGGACTCATCAATCCGTTCCTCGTCGAGTCGGGTTTCACCGAGAACGAGGCGCCGCTCGATGGGTTGTTCGATGGAAGCTTCACCGCCGACTACGTGGAACGGATGGGCGGGTGAACGTCCCGTTGTCGGAGATGGCTCGCACCTCCGACGGCGCAACTCCGACACACCGGGCGGTAGACGCAGACGGCGTGACACCGCCACGTGAATCCAATCTGTCGATGCCGGCCAACGGCGGGCAAGGGTCGCGTGCAGGCATCGTCGGGCTCGTGTCGAGGCGTGCGAAGTCGGCCCCTGCTCGCGGGAATCGGCAGGGTCCGCTGCTGCGTCTGCGCGGCGACATCCCCCAGAGCCTGGTGTGGATGCTCACAGCGGCGGGCGTCGCTGCTCTCGTCGGGTTGTGGGTCATGGCCTCGACGATCTGGACCAGTGACGGATTTCAGGTACCCACGATCGCGGCGACGTGGGATGCGCTGGTGGAGATGGCCCGCTCGGGTGAGCTCTGGCAGGACTTCCGAGCCAGTTCCCTGCGAGTGTTCTGGGGTTACTCGATCAGCCTGGTCATCGGCGTGGGTCTCGGCGTCCTGATCGGCAGCTTCCGTTCGGTTGATGCCTTCCTCGAGCCCCAGCTCGGCTTTCTGCGGTACATCCCCGCCACCGCCCTGACCCCGCTGTTGCTGATCTGGCTGGGGATCGAGGAAGCACCCAAGATTGCGCTCATCGTCGTGGGGACCGTGTTCTACAACCTGCTGATGGTGGCCGATGTTGCCCGAGCGGTCCCCAACGAGTTGGTCAAGTCGGCGTACACCCTCGGCGCAGGTCGTCTCACCGTGTTGCGACGTGTCATCCTGCCGCACAGCTGGCCCGGCATCGTCGACGTTGCCCGGATCAATCTGGCGGCCGCCTGGCTGATGCTGGTGGTAGCCGAGTTGTTGGCCGCCGAGGAGGGACTGGCCTTCCGAATCGTGCGGGCCCAACGCTTCCGCCGAATCGATCGAATGTTCGCGCTGTTGTTGGTCCTCGGCTTGCTGGGTCTGATGAGCGACATGGCCCTGCGTTGGCTGCGGAATCGGAGTGCCCGATGGGCCAAGGATTGACGGGGCGGTCTGCGATGGCGAACACCGTGACGGCCGATGACTCGGGCCACCCCGAGCACAGCTCGGCAGGAGAGCACCCGTCGGCAGGGGAAGGTGTGGTCGGTCACAAGCTCGACATCGTCGGTTTGGAGAAGGACTTCGAGTCCGGACGTGGTCGCTTCACCCGGGCGCTCGACGGCATCGATCTCCATGTCGACACCGGAGAGTTCGTCTGCATCCTCGGCGCATCGGGTTGCGGGAAGTCCACGTTGTTGAACATCGTTGCCGGACTCGAACATCACACCGCCGGTCAAGTGCTCGTCGATGGCGAACCGGTGGTGGGGCCCGGTGCCGATCGCGGCATGGTCTTCCAGGCGTATTCGCTGTACCCGTGGCGGACGGTGGCGGAGAACGTCGCATTCGGCCTCGAGTGCGCCGGCATGGCCAAAGCCGAGCGATCCGAGCGTGTCCGTGAACTTCTCGGCGTTGTCGGTCTGTCGAATTTCGCAGACGTTCTCCCCAAGAAGCTCTCCGGAGGGATGCGGCAACGGGTGGCCATCGCTCGAGCGCTGGCGCCTCGACCCGATCTGTTGTTGTTGGACGAGCCATTCGGCGCGCTCGACGCGCAGACGAAGCGGAGCATGCAGGAGTTCATCCACCTCGTCTGGCGCCGTACCGGGTCGACCATCCTCATGGTCACCCACGACATCGCCGAGGCCGTCTATCTCAGCGACCGAATCTACGTACTGACTTCACGGCCCGGCCGTGTGGGTGCAGAGATCCCGATACCCTTCGGCGCCGATCGGGCGCCGCGGGTCAAGCGCGACCCGCGGTTCCTCGACCTGCTCGACGAGATCGAGGACATGCTCCACTCGCCCCGACCCGACGACGATCCGAGCGGCCACGACGGCGAGCTTCATCCCGACGACACCTACGAGGTCCTTGTATGACCGCGACCACCGCTGCAGCCCGAGAGCACGCGCGATCCATGGCCGGAACGATCGTGGATTGTATGCCCACGATGCCCCCGACCCGGGCGAGGGATCTCCCCGCCGGCGTCGAGTCGTACCGGGTGTTGTGGGACGAGGTCCTTGCCGGCGGCGGCTACTGCTCGTTGCGGCTGCCCCGTGGGGCCCAACTCCGCATCGAGGATCTCGATGGTGAGGGCTGCGCCGGCCTCTTGCTCCATCGTCTCTCGAGGCCGACCGAGCGCTTGAACCTCGCCGACACGGTGAAGATCCAATGGCAGGCCTACCTTCGTGCGGGCCAGTTGCTGCTGTCGGACCTCGGTAACGTCCTGGCGGCGATCGTCGAGGACACGTCGGGGCACCACGACACATTCTGCGGAACGACCAATCGGGCTTCGAACGAGGATCGTTACGGAGACGGCGCGATCGAGGGGCCGAGTCCCAACGGGCGAGACCTCTTTGCGTTGGCTCTCGGCAAGCAGGGGCTCGAACGACGCGATGTCGCACCGAACGTCAACTTCTTCAAGGGGACTCGAGCCGACGAGCAAGGAAACCTGACGTTGTTGCCCAGCGCAACCGCCGGGAGCGCGGTCACCCTGCGGTGCGAGGTAGGTGTCATCGCCACCCTGGTGAACGTGCCGCATCCCCTCGACGACCGGGCGGACTACACGGTGACCCCGCTTCGCGTGACTGCGTGGCTCGGGGAGCCCGCATCGTCGGACGACCCGATTCGTCGCGCGACCCCCGAAGGCGAACGTGCGTACATCAACACCGAGACATCACTCCTGAGCGAGTCGATGGTCGGTCACCGTGGAACGGAGGTTGCATGACGGTCGACGATCGACTCGAACAACGGACGATCGTTCAAGACGACCTGGTCCGGGCCCGAGCCCCGTGGTCGGCCACGGTGCGGGCCGGCCAGTACCTCACGATCATCGACCTCGAAGGCAACCAAGCCGTCGATTGCCTCATGTACGTGGCCGACAATCCGGTCGAACGCTACAGCGCGCCGGACACCGTGGCCGCCCAGCGCAATGTCTTCATCGTCACGGGTTCGGTGCTCAAGTCGACCGAGGGTCGGGACTTGATGACCGTCACCGGCGGTACCTGCGATCGTCACGACACCCTGGGAGGCGCGTGCTCCAAGGAGTCCAACACGCTGCGCTATGGATGGCACACCGTGCACCAACACGCCTGCGTCGAGAACTTCGTCTTCGAGCACCTGCAGTACGGACTGGGCAAACGGGACATCCAATCGAACCTCAACTGGTTCATGAACGTGCCGGTCGATCCCGATGGCAGTCTCGGCATCGTCGATGGCATCTCGGCGCCGGGGCTCTTCGTCGAACTGCGGGCCGAGATCGACACGCTCGTCATCATCAGCAACTGTCCGCAGGTGAACAATCCCTGCAATGGGTTCAATCCAACCCCGGTTCGGCTCGTGATCTCCGAGCCTGGGGTCGGAACGGACACCGATGGCTGAGGACCGCGTCAACCCGATGTGGATCCATCGTGTCCCCGACGACGCGGTCGATCGGGCGCTGGCCGAGGCACCCACCGGGGTCTTGGCGGGGCTGCGCCTGGCGGTGAAGGACAACATCGACGTGGCAGGCATGCCCACCACCGCAGCCTGCCCGTCGTTCTCCCGTGAGCCGAGCCAATCGGCGATGGCGGTCGAGCTCCTCACTGCGGCCGGAGCCGTGGTCGTGGGCAAGACCAATCTGGACCAGTTCGCCACCGGTCTGGTGGGGACGAGAAGCCCCTATGGGGCCACGTGGTGTCCAGCGGCGCCCGAGCTGGTCTCGGGCGGCTCCTCCAGTGGCTCGGCCGTGGCGGTAGCGGCCGGCGAAGCCGATCTGGCCCTCGGCACTGACACCGCCGGTTCGGGTCGCGTGCCGGCTGCGTTCTGCGGAATCGTCGGTCTCAAGCCGACTCGTGGTTGGGTGTCCACTTCGGGTGTGGTGCCCGCCTGTCCCAGCTTCGACTGCACGACCATCTTCGCCCGGTCGATCGGTCTGGCGGCCGAGGCCGTTCGGCAGATGATCGGCTATGACCCGGATGACATCTCGAGCCGGCGCAGGGTCGACCGTGCGTTCCAGCCGGCTCGCCGCTTCGGCGTGCCGTTGCCCGAACAGCTGACGTCGCTCGATGAAACCCAGCGCATCGGGTTCGACGCTGCGATGGCGCGTGCCCGATCGCTGGGGTTCGATGTCGTCGAGGTGGATCTGACCTCGTACTTCGATGCCGGGGCCTTGCTCTACGGTGGTGGGTTCGTCGCCGAACGACACGCGTCGGTCGGTTCGTTCGTCGATTCGGGGGCCACGGGTCTCGATCCCGTGGTCGCCCACATCATCGGATCGGCGGGCGAAGTACCGGCCTCCCGGCTGGCCGCCGATACCGTCCGACTGGCGGCACTGTCTCGTGCCGCGGGCGAGATCTGGCAACGGGTCGACGCGGTGCTCATGCCGACCGTTCCCTTCCATCCCTCGTTGGCCGAGGTCGAGGCCGATCCACTGGGTGTCAACGCCCGGCTCGGGACCTTCGTCTCGGGCTGCAACCTGGTCGACTGGTGCGCGGCGGTGGTGCCCATCGAGGTCGAGGCCTTGGATCGTCCCGTCGGCGTGCAGGTCTGCGGCCCGGCATGGACTGACGAAGTGGTCTGGCAGGCAGCCGCCCGGCTGGCCGGAGAAGCGTACGAGCCCTCGGTCAACGAGGGAGCGGCCATCGCCGTCGCAGTCGTCGGCGCTCACCTCAGCGGTCAGCCGCTCAACCATCAGCTGACCGATCGGGATGCAGTACTGCTGACGACCACGATGACGGCACCCATGTACCGCATGGTGCTTCTGGAAGGCGCGATCGCCAAACCCGGCCTACTGCGACAGAACGAAGGGGGCGTGTCGGTCGAGGTCGAGATCTGGTCGATGTCCCCGCAGGCCTTTGGCGAGTTCGTCGATCTCATCCCCCCGCCGCTCGGCATGGGCAGTGTGGTGCTGATGGACGGATCGAGCGTCCATGGATTCATCTGTGAGGGATTCGCCGAGATCGGCGCCACCGACATCAGTCGGTTCGGCGGGTGGCGGGCATGGCTCGCCGGCCGGTGATCGGTGATCGGTGATCGCTGGTGATCGAGGTACTCGAACCCGGCTTGTTCTCCACTGTCCAGGACGCCGATGGACGGCTCGGGTACTGGATGGTGGGCGTGCCGCCGAGCGGAGCGATGGATTCGCTCTCGTTCCGGCTCGTCAACCGGATCGTGGGGAACCCGCAAGGAGCGGCGGGTTTGGAGTGCACCGTGCGCGGGCCGGTACTGCGCTTCGATTCCCCCGGGGTGATCGCGCTCGGCGGAGCGCGATCACCCGCGATCCTCGACGGGCGCGAGGTGCCCTGGTGGTCGCCATTGGAGGTCGGCCCGGGAAGCGAGCTCCAGATGGGCTCGGTCGTCGGCGCCGGCCTTCGCACCTATCTCGCAGTGTCGGGCGGTATCGATGTGCCTGCCGTTCTGGGCAGCCGGGCGACGTTCACGCTCGGGGGGTTCGGGGGTCACGAAGGCCGGGCGCTCATCGCCGGTGACCTCCTGAGCACCGGCCATCAGTCGAGTGGGTTGGCTCCCTCGGCGTTGCCGCCGCAAGCGTGGCCCGAGATCACCTCGGAATGGACGCTGGCGGTCAGCGAGGGCCCGCACTCGGCCCCGGAGTTCCTGACCGGCGAAGGCCTCGAGGTGATGCTCCATGCTCCGTGGCGGGTGCAGGCGCACGCTGCTCGCACCGGTGTCCGGCTCGATGGGCCATCGCCGCAGTGGGCCCGACCCGACGGGGGCGAGGCCGGCCTTCATCCGTCGAACCTGCACGACAACGGTTATGCGTTCGGTGCGGTCGATCTCACGGGCGACACACCCGTGATCCTCGGTCCGGATGGCCCGAGTCTGGGCGGATTCGTCTGTCCGCTCACCGTGGTCTCGGCCGATCGCTGGAAGCTCGGCCAGCTGGCTCCCGGCGACTCCGTTCGGTTTCGGATGGTGTCGACCGAATCCGCCGCGGTCCTGCGGGCGGAGAACCATCGCGTTGTCCGTCACCTCCGCCCGACGTCACGAGGCGGTCGGGTCAGCACCGATGCAGCCCGCGACGGTGGGATTCTCGAACGGGTCAGCCGTGGTGACACGCCCTCGATGACCATTCGGCGGGCCGGGGACGAGTTCGTGTTGGTCGAGTTCGGGGAAATGACGTTGGAACTGGGGTTGCGGGCTCGGGTCCACTCGCTCGAGGCATGGCTGGACCAACGCCTGCCGGACGCAATCGTCGACATGACCGCTGGTGTGCGGTCGCTTCTGGTTCACTTCGATCCCGATCTGCTCCCGGTGGCAGAACTGACGCAACTGTTGCTCGAGGGGAACGAGGAGCTCCTGTCGTCGTCGCATCTCGAGATCCCGAGTCGCGTCGTTCACCTTCCGCTCTCCTGGGAGGACCCGGCGACGCTCGAGGCCATTCGTCGCTACATGCAGGTGGTGCGTGACGACGCCCCCTGGTGTCCATCGAACCTGGAGTTCATTCGACGTATCAACGGTCTGGGGTCGATCGACGACGTGCATCGGATCGTCTTCGAGGCGAGCTATCTCGTCTTGGGACTCGGTGATGTCTATCTCGGGGCCCCGGTGGCCACCCCGATGGATCCCCGACACCGCCTCGTCACCACGAAGTACAACCCGGCACGGACCTGGACGCCGGAGAATGCGGTGGGGATCGGCGGCGCCTACCTCTGCGTCTATGGCATGGAGGGTCCGGGCGGGTATCAGTTCGTGGGGCGGACCGTTCCCGTGTGGTATCTGGACGGGCCGACACCCGGGCCCGAGCCGGAGGTCCCCTGGCTGCTGCGCACGTTCGATCAGATTCGGTTCCATCCCGTCGGCCCCGAGGAACTGTTGGATCTGCGGTCGGCTGCTCGATCGGGTGAATTGGAGCTGCGAATCGAACCGACGGTGTTCTCGCTGGCTCACTACCGG
>JAHECQ010000012.1:18098-21083 GCA_024641625.1 Acidimicrobiales bacterium
CCGGGAAATGCTGGTCGAGCAGGCCGAGTCGATCGAGGAGTTCCGTGCCTGCCAGAGCGCGGCCTTTGCCGCCGAAGGAGATCGTTGGCGGGAATCCGGCGAGCTCACCTGAGGTGAGCCGGCCGGTCAGCACTCGTTGCGGCAGTCAACTGCCCGACGAGTGGCTCCTGCCCGACCGGTTCGTTTCCGGAGCGGTTTGTGTGCCTCTTTGTCCGCCCGATTACGTGCCTGTGAATTGCAGGGACATCGATTGCGAAGCAATCGGGCGGCCTCCATGCTCACTGGGATGACGTTCTCGGACCTCCCCGCCAGTGGCGGCTTCCATCGTGACCTGCGGTCGGTGCCGCGATGACGCCGGAACACTTCGAGGGCCTCTGGAAGCGACGCTCGATCTCGATCGACGGCGTGGAACCCATGGAGCCCGGCCACGTCTACTGGTTCCAGAGCGGTGATGCGTTCCTCGACATTCGTCAGCCCCGCAGCCAGGGCCCGATGTCCGGTCCGGGGTGCGTTGCCGGTCGGACGCGATGGTCGGCTCCGGAGCTGACCTGGGAACATCATCTGGATACCCACCGACTCGATGCCCTTGCGGCACGTGGCATGTCCGTCCCTGGCGAGCCCGACGGTGCGATGGATGCCGATGTCGGTGTCATCACCTGGGATGGTGACACCCTCATCGAAGCGGGATCGTGTGTCCTGGACGGGCGAACGGCCTCCTACATCGAGGAGTGGGAACGTATCGACCCACGAGGGGTGACTCGAGAGGTGTGGACCTTCACCTCCGGGGAAGGAACGGCGATCCAGATCGGCCGTTACCGGGCTGCGCTGTTGGTCGACCCGATCTCCAGCCGCTGGTCAGCGATCTTCCATCACAAGGTGCGGGGTCACTGGCGGGCCGAGATCCAACTCGGTGACCAAGGCCTCCTCAGCCGTCTCAACACGCTGCTGTCCCTTACCCGGATGCAGACAGCAGAAATGGAATACACCTGAATCGGTGCGATCCGTGCCGTCGTCGAAGCGGTTTCCGGGCCTGACTCCTCAGAAGGGACTGAGGCCCAGACGATTCCGAAGGGAGATGAGCTCGCCGAGGTGGTTGTAGCCATGTCCGATGGCCTCCCACGCGAGGAAGAAGTGGTTGGGTTTGCCCTCCCACATGGTGTAGAGCCAGTCGAATCGGTCGGTCGGGGTGCCGATGGATGCAAGCGCCTCACCGGAGGGGGCCACAGCGTCGAGATCGGGGAGTTCCGACGTCGTCATCCAATCGATGGAGTGGTCGAGCACGGCCAACAGATAGCGCCCGACCGTTTCGGGGTCCAGCTGTTGCACCAGCTCGTGGTCCTCGGCCTCGGCGAGACCGCGCCAGGTGTCCCCGTTGAGCTCCAGCCGATCAGTCCACTCGTCGAGCACTTCCCCTTGCCGGCGGATGACTCGATTGACGGCGAGGTCGTGATGTCGGGCCGCGTGCCAGGCGACGTAGACGGCGGGCACGCCGCCGCCGTCGACGGGTTGCCTCCAGTGTTCGGCAGCAACGGTGGTGATGAAACCGCCCGCCATCCGCTGTCGGAGCGACGACAGGTCGGCGAGTACCCAATGGCGAAGGTCCATGCTCGGACACTAACCGCGGGCACCGAACCCCACCCGGCGCCCGCCTGTTCACTTGGCTCTCCCCGAGAGACGCACCCGCTCCGCTAGCGCCGATCGTCATCGGGTCGATCCCGAGGAGGCATCGACAACAGCACTCGGGCCAGGCCGATCAGCTCGTCGTCACTGAGCCCCGTCGGCTCGTCTCCCGTCGTCGTGGCCGCCGTGTCGGACGCCGTTGGTGGCGGCTGGGTCCGGTTGCATCGGGGCGGGGCGATCGGCCGCGCTCGGGCCGACGCCGAGAGCAGTCCCGGCGGCGACAGCACCGCCAGTCGTGTCGAGAGGTGCACGATGGCGAAACCGAGCGCCACCATCAACATGCCGAGCAGGAAGGTCGGCTGGGCTTCTCCTGCAGTGGCGGGAAGTGAGCTGATGGCGGGCTTGCCCGAGATCGAGGGACCGGTGGCGACCGTGGTCGGTGGTGGTTCGGGTGCAGGAGTGATGGTCGGCCCTTGGACGTCGATGGTCGTTGTCGTGGTGATCGGTGCGCGTTGGATCAGTCCGACCACGTGGACACAGTCGGGGCGGGCAATCGCCTCGTGCCCCCCCGAGGGGCACCGGTCTGGACCGAGAAAGGTTCCCACGGCGTCGGCCTCGAGCTGCCAGCCCTCGGCCACGCCCGTGACCGTGACCGAGAAGGTGTGCTTCTCGCCGCCCGGCAGGACCAGCCAACTTGTCTCGCCGGCGTGGTCGCCGCGGTTCGAATAGGTGCAGACGAGGGATGCGCCGACCTGTGGAAAGGCACAGGTCGCGTCACCCAATTTGGTCATCCCCTGGATCAGGAACGCCGTGCTCCCCGCAGGAGCCCGGTCCGAGGTCGTACCATCGATGGTCGTCCAGCGGGTGGCGAAGGTGAGATGGATCGGGTTGCCGCCGCCCTCGGCCCCGCACCCCAGCCAAAAGGCCTTGCTCCGGAGGTCGTTTCCGTCCACCGTCACGACGACCCGAACGTGGTAGCCGTTGCCCTGAGGTTCGACTTCCGCCAGGGGGCCGGTCATGTCCCACGCCACGGACCATGCATCACCCTCGATGGTCGAACGCTCGGAGACGTGCGGCGTCTCGTTGCCCTCCACCGGGAGCACGGAGGCGGTCACCTCGTGGGCGCCTTCACCCATGCCCGACACGGCAATCGACAGCGAACAGCCTTCGAGATGGGGTGAGCTGTCTCCATGGGCCGGCCGGCCATTGACCGTGACGACGAATCCGCTGCCCTCGCCCTGGTGGCCGCCATCCTCGTGTTCCTCGGTGGCGGTGGCGACGGCCGGGCTGACGTCGGCCGTGCCGGTGACGTCTGTGCTGACGTCGGTCGTGCCGGTGACCGGTTCGGCACCGCCCTCCAACGCC
>JAHECQ010000274.1 GCA_024641625.1 Acidimicrobiales bacterium
TGACCGTGCCCGCCACGGTGTCGTAGCGTTCCTGGCCGGGGTAGAAGGTGTCGCTCGAGGCGGTGATGCCCACCCGGTAGCGCATCCGTTGTGCCTGTGCGGCGTCCACCAGTGCACGGGTGCATTCGAAGTCGGACGCTGCGGGATAGCTGATGGGCGCGAAGTGTCTGCTGGCGCCGTCCAGTCGTACCGACGCCTGGCTGATCACGAGGTCGCCGGCGCGGAGATCGGCCTGGATCGATCCGGTGGTGCCGACCCGAAGAAAGGTGCGGACGCCGAGCTGCGCCAGCTCCTCCACCGCGATCGAGGTGGAGGGTCCACCGATGCCGGTGGAGCACACGATCGCGGGCCGACCGCCGAGGGTGACCAGTGCCGACGTGAACTCGCGGTTGGACGCGAGGTGCCGGGCGCTTCCTGTGTCGGCCTGCTCGGCGATGCGAGCGACACGCGCCGGGTCGCCGGGCACGATGGCGAGGGTCGCCCCACCGAGCATCGATCGGTTCAGTCCGAGGTGGAAAACGAGATCGGACGACTCAAGGGTGCCGGGATCGGGGGCAGTGAGCTCAGGAGCCATGGCGACACTGTTCCATATCGGGCTGTAGGAAACAGGACTGTAGGGAACAGCGCCGTACGGAACGAGCCTCTCCTGCTCTACCGTATCGCCGATGGCCGCCTCGCATCAGCCCAAGTACCTGGCCATCTACGAGGATCTCCGTCGGCAGATCCTCGAGGGTGATCTGGCGCCTGGTGGTCGACTCCCGGCGCAGCAGGAACTGGCCACGACCTATGGCGTCACCGTGATGACCTTGCGCCAGGCCATGGCTCAGCTCGAGGCCGATGGACTCATCTGGGTCTCGCGGGGCAGGGGTAGCTTCGTCGTCGACCAGCCACTCACCTATCGCATCGGCAACCTGACGAGCTTTGCCCAGCAGATGCAGTTGCAGGGCCTCGAACTGGTGACCACCGTCGTGTCGATCGACCGACCGGGTCGCGACCTCGGCGAGGCCCGGACCGCTCTCGGACTGCCCCGTGCCCGACTCGTCGAGATTCATCGTGTCCGAAGGGTCGGCGGTCGGCCCGTCGTGTCTCAGCGCACGATCATGGCTGCGGCGCTGGCCAAGCAGTTGGATCTCGAGGCGCTGGACAGGCTCTCGTTGTACGAGCTCATTGCCGCCGCCACCGGCCGGCGAGTTGCCCGAGCCCGCGAGTCGCTTCGTGCCGTGCTGCTCGGCGTCGAGGACGCAGCGACCCTGGAACAGCCGGTGGGCGCGCCGGCGCTCGAGTCGATTCGAACCTCGCTCACCACGGACAACACGCCGTTTCTCCACGACCGTGCCCTCCTGGTGGGCGAGGCTGCCTCCGTCGAGGCCGACCGCACCGCCGACACCCTTGACCTCACCTACCGCCTCACGGTGTGAACCGCCCTGCCAACCCCATGGCTCCAACCGCGTGCACTTGGTCACGGGTGCAGGGGCCAATCTGCACATGGTCGACTGAAATTGGGTGCTGCCGCCGCGTCAAGGTGCTGATTGAACCTCTAGAGTTCTAGATGTTTCTGCTTCTTGGTGGCGGAGCCCTCCGTCACCTCATCGCTCTCGAACCACAGGAGTGTGCACATGAACGATGTTGCCTCGATCGGGTCGATGGCCACCCTCACCCGGCACGCAATGGGTGATCCCGACGCCGATGGCTTCTTCGGGGAGTTCGGTGGGCGTTATGTTCCCGAACCCTTGATGGGCGCCTGCCAGCAAGTCGAGGATGCCTTTCGTGAGGCGTGGGCATCGGATGAGTTCCGGGCGGAGTATCTGCGGCTGCTCGTCGACTACGCCGGCAGGCCGTCGCCGCTGACCGAGTGCTCCAACCTCGGTCGTGATCTCGGCCTTCGATTGTTGCTCAAGCGAGAAGACCTGAACCACACCGGCAGTCACAAGATAAACAACGTGCTGGGCCAGGCCCTGTTGGCCAAACGCATGGGCAAGACGCGACTCATCGCCGAAACCGGGGCCGGCCAGCATGGCGTGGCCACCGCCACGGCAGCCGCGCTCCTCGACATGGAGTGCGCGGTCTACATGGGTGAAGTCGACATGCAGCGGCAGGCGCTCAATGTGTTCCGCATGAAGCTGCTGGGGGCCGAGGTGATCCCCGCGCTGTCGGGAAGTCGGACGCTCAAGGACGCCGTCAACGAAGCCATGCGAGCCTGGGTATCCGAGGTCGAGGACACGCACTATTGCCTGGGTTCGGTGATGGGTCCCCATCCCTATCCGTGGATGGTACGCAGCTTCCACGAGATCATCGGTACCGAGGCCCACGCGCAATGTCAGCGACTCCTCGGCGGACTGCCGGACCTCGCCGTGGCCTGTGTCGGCGGTGGCTCCAATGCAGCCGGCCTCTTCGCCGGCTTCGCCAACGAGCCGTCGGTGCGGCTCGTCGGGGTGGAGCCCGCAGGTGGCGCGGCGGTGGGTCGCGGAATCCCAGCGGTGGTGCACGGGATGAAGGCCTACTTCCTGCAGGACGAGGTCGGTCAGATCGTCGAGGCGGAGTCCATCTCGGCCGGCCTCGACTATCCGGGCATCGGACCCGAGCACTCCTTCTTGGCCGACGCAGGCCGGGCCGAGTACTACCCCGTCACCGACGACCAGGTTGTCGAAGCGTTCCAGTTGCTCGCCCGACGAGAGGGAATCATTCCGGCCCTCGAATCGGCCCACGCGTTGGCATGGGTGGTTCAGGAGAAGGAGCAACTCGCCGGCAAGACCGTGCTCATCAACCTCTCGGGTCGGGGAGACAAGGACGTTGCCCAGATTCAGGAACGGTTGGAGAAATGACCTTGATTTCGTTGTCCCAAACCTTGCGAGATCATCGGGCCGACGGCCGCAAGTTGCTCTTGCCCTATGTGACTGCGGGCATCATTCCCGACTGGCTCGAGCTGGTCGAGGCAGTGATCGACGCCGGCGCCGACGCCGTCGAGATCGGTATCCCGTTCTCGGACCCCTCGGTCGACGGGCCCACCATCCAGCAGGCATCGGTGCAGGCACTGGCGAACGGCATCACCCCCGCCGGTGCGTTGGCGGCGCTGGAGACCCGGGAGTTCGGCGTCCCGCTGATTGCGATGACCTACTACAACCTGGTCTTCCGCTATGGCCACGAGCGTTTCGCTTCCGACCTCGAGCGCTCCGGGGTGTCGGCCACCATCCTGCCCGATCTTCCGATCGAGCGAGCCGACGACTGGCTCGAGGCCGCTCACCGGCATCAGGTCGAGAACGTCCTGCTGGTGGCCCCGGTGACTTCGGACGATCGGCTCGCGATGTTGGCCGAGCGCACCGAAGGGTTCCTCTATGCCGTGAGCACCATGGGCACCACGGGTGAACGCAAGGAACTCGACGACGCGGCATCGATTCTGACCACGCGGGTACGGGCGTGTTCGGATGTGCCGGTGCTGGTCGGTTTCGGTATCTCGACCCCTGCCCACGCAGTTGCCGCCTGTCGGTCGGCCGACGGCGTCATCTCGGCCTCGGCGTTGATGCGGCGCGTCCTCGATGGCGCGACCGTTGAGGAGTCGGCTCAGCTCATCGCCGACATGCGACAGGCGCTCGACGCCGCCTGAGCCAGGTTCAGAGCGAGAAGCCGATGGTGACCGCGCCGGGGTCGAGGTAGCGATCGGCGAGGTGGTTCAGGAAGCGTCGCGCCGGTCGGAACCGGGACGCGATGTCCGAAGTCGTCAGGGCGGCCCGAGTATTGTCCTCCGCGCTGCTCGCAGCGCGATACCAGGTGGCGCCCAGATTCTCCATGGCCTCGATGCCGGGTGCGAACGAGCCCGGGCCGCTGAACAGATCGAGGAGCGCGATCAGGTCGTCCTCTCCCAGGTGGAGCGGGCGAAGGAGTCGCTCGACGATGTCGGGATGCATGGAGTGCGGACCGGTCTCGTCGGCCAGCACGCCGGCACGAAAGAGAGCGAGATCACCCAAGTGTCGGAGCAGCGTGACTCGGTCGTCCGGTCCGGAGACCTCCAACCACGCGGTGACGTCCTCGATGTCGAGGGCATTGGCCGGGACCGGGAGATCGGCGGGGTGGGTGAATGCGGCCAACAGCCGGGCAACGAAGACGACCCGCGCCGGCGCTTCGGCGAACTCCCGGAGTGGCTCGACGTCGAAGACGGGTAGGCGCTGTCGAGGCCCGGCCCACTCGTTGACGAACGAGGTCGTCCGAAGGTCGTTGGCCGCTTGCTGTGCGAGCACGGCGAAGAACAGGAACGAGGAGACCTGCGAGCGAAATGGGTCATCCGGCTCCAAGGCGGCTGCAACGACCTCGGGATGTTCGAGGAGATCGAGGATTGACCAAGGACGTCGGTCCAGGTCGGACTCGAGCTGGGTGACGGTAGTGCCGACCGCGGTGGCCAGAACCGCGAGATCTGTGTCCGAGAGCCCGAACTGCTTGATTCCCATGAGGCACCTCCTCTGAGGTCATGATCGGCAGAACCGATGGATGGTTCAAGGATTTTCGATCGGGCGGGATCCGGGGTCAAGCAAGACCCGGTGACGCCTGTGTTACGAACTGAAGGCAACCCTCCCGTCGTGAGGGGGAGCCGGGCGCGATCGTTGCGAAGATCAGAGTGCTTGCGTGGCGAAGACGTGGCGACCGGTGGCGGAGGGATAGCCGCCTCTGGTCGATCCGGCGGAGAGATCGGCGAAGAACGTTCCGAAGGCTTGGGGCAGTTGGCGACTGTTCGGCGTCGACAACCAGATCCGGAGCAGATGGCGTTTGCGTTCGGGTTCGTCCCAGTCGGTGAATGCGGTGCGCAGGTGGAGGGCCGTGTGGTTGTGAATGAACAACATCGCTCCGGGCCCGAAGGTGTGCTCGACCCACATGGAGGGCTCGGATGCGGTTTCGACCAGCATCTGGACCGCCTCGATCTGCTCGGGGCGAAGGTCTGGCGCGCCGGCATTCCGAGGGGCCAACAAGATGTTGGTTCGCACGTAGGCACACGAGATCTCGTCGTCCACCAGACCGAAGACCGGCATGGCGTACCAGGCTTGTTCGCCCTCGGGTTGGTTGCCCTGCCAGGACCAGGGGAGGGGTCGGTACAACTCGGCCAGGGCATCGGGCCGGCGTCGGGCCAGGGCATCGTGGGTCGCGATGGCGCTGGCGATACGGGTGACGCCTCCCTGGCGTGCGGTTCGGAGAAAGAACAACCCGGAGATGTCGCTGGCGTCTGCGTGGAAGTTCAGTTCGGTGTTGGAGGTGTAGCCCCGGCCGGCCGGTCCGCGGATGCCCGTACCCAGGTCGCGGACGTCGCCGATCAGATCGCCACGGCGGCTCTGGGATACCGGGGTGCCGATGGCGCGGGACAAACCCCACCAGATGGCGCGGAGCTCGTCGTCGTCGAAGTCCCCGACGGGAAAGTCCTCGAACGCCGCGACACCGGTGTTGTCAACCAGCTCGAATCGGATGTCGTGCACCAGCGCGTCCAG
>JAHECQ010000275.1 GCA_024641625.1 Acidimicrobiales bacterium
ACCGGTCGACATGAACAGCGGCACGACGGCGGTGACCGCCAGTGCCACCACGTCAGGGACTGCGGCCCGAAGACCCGGGAGGTCGCGGGCGACCATCACCGCCACCACGCCACCGATGAAACCGAACCCCATCGTGGTCGCGAACACGGTGTGCAACAGATCCTCGCTCGCCACGTAGTCCGCGTTCGGCTCCCAGGACTTGGTGGAGCACGCGGCTACGCCGAACATGGAAACTGCGAACCCCAAATGAGCCGCGGTGCCCCAACGCTTCCATGCATGGGCACGCAACTGAACCAGCCAGATGACGGCCAACCCGAACAGCACGAATCCCATCCGGGCCATCCAGGCTCCGTCGATGCCCTGGGCAGCTGACTCGCTGGTGCCATGCTCCATCCAGTCATAGGAGTCCGGCATGAGCAACGGCGCGGCCCCGAGCGCAGACAGCGCCGCCACGAGGAGCCCGATCACCCCCAGTGCGGCACCCGGTCGACGCCGCTCGTCGTTGCGTCCCAGTCGATCATCGACCATGACGCCAATGTGTTCGTGATCCGGACTGTCAGGCAGAGGCCAACGTCCCGACCATGTCCGCAACCTCGGCCCGACCCGAGACCGCAGCAATGCCCTAGGCTCCGACCACAGCCGTGCCCGCGCCGGGTACGGGCGAGGCGAAGGGATACCGCCATGTGGGAGAGAATCGCTGCTGAACGCCGACGGCTGGCCGACGACCTCGAGCAGCTCGCCCCCGAACAGTGGGAGGCACAGAGCCAGTGCGAAGCCTGGACCGTTCGTCAGGTGGCGGCACACCTCGTCATGCCGTTCGAGGTGTCGAATCCGCAGTTCTTCCTGGCCATGATCAGGCACCGCTTCAACTTCGACAAGGTCGCGATCCTCAAGTCGAACGAGATCGCCGACCGGATGAGCAACGCAGAGATCATTCAGGCCTTACGCGACAACGCAGAAAATCACTGGACGCCGCCGGCACCGGGGATGGGCGCAGAGATCGTGCTCGGCGAGATCGTCGTGCACGGCCAGGACATCCGGAACGCGGTCGGCATCGAGAGCACCGTTCCGACCGACACCGTGGAAATGGCCCTGTCGGGCATCAAGAAGGACGACGTGCGAAGGGATTATCGCCGTCGTGTCGAGGCTCGTCGCTCCTGAACGCGGACGCCGAGGCAGTATCGACCGCGCCCAACGTTCCGGCACCGCTCGCCAACGGGAACCCCTCCGGCGATCAACCGGCGAACGTGGCTGCTGCGAGCTACTCCAGGATCTCGGCGGCTGCAAGGTCTGCGATGTGGTCGGTGTCGTAGCCGAGCAGGTCGTGCAGCACCTCGAAGGTGTGTTGCCCGAGGGTCGGTCCGGCGCCGGTGACCTGACCCGGTGTGCGCGACAGACGGATCGGCGGGGCGCCCACCGGGATGCGACCCATGGTCGGATGAGGGGCGTCGACCGTCCATCCACCACGAGCCGCCAGCTGAGGGTCGGACAGACACTCGGGGCTGTTCTGCACCTGGTGGGCCGCCACCCCCACCGACTGGAGACGTTCCTGGGCGGCGACCGGGTCAAGGGCAGCCGTCCAGGCCGCGATCAACTCGTCGATCTCGCTTTGTCGATGACGACGCTCGGCCTCATCGAGGGGAGCCAGATCAGGTCGCCCCAGTTCGACGGCCAGAGCCCGCCACTGGTCATTGTCGCCGCAGGTCACCGCCACCCATCGATCGTCGCCGGCCGCCGGATACACGCCCTGGGGCGACAGGAAATGGTCACGGTTGCCCATCTGCTCCCACGACCGGCCGTTGGCCTGAGTGTCGAGGAATCCCAGGGTGAGGAGTTGCAGGCACGCCTCACCCTGGCCGAAATCGATCCACATGCCCTCACCCGTTCGACGCCGGTGATCCAGTGCGGCCAGGGCAACGGCGGTGGCGAACCGGGGCGAGATCATGTCGGTGTAGGCCCCGACAGGCCCGACTGGCCCCCTGTCCGGCCATCCGGTGGTGGCAAAGAAACCAGTGAGGGCCGTGGCCATGTTGCCGTAGCCCGGGACGTCGGCCAGGGGCCCGGTCTGGCCCAGCATGCTGGTCTGGAGGACAACCGCCCGCGGGTTGATCTCGGCGAGCGTGTCCCGGTCGAGACCCATCCGGGCGAGGGCGCCGGGCGCATAGGCATCGACGATGAGATCGGCCCAGGCCGCGAGATCCCGCAGCACCGACCGAGGCTGGTCGTCGGGCCCACGGTCACCCTTCGAAAGATCCAGCGCCATGCTCCATTTGCCGGCATTGGTGTGCGCATAGGCAGCCGAAGTCTCGAAGCCTTCGCCGAGGAAGGGCGGTGCGGTGCGGGCCAGATCCGGGCGCTGGGCCGACTCGACCTTCACGACCGTGGCCCCGAAATTGGCCAGCGCACGCCCGATGAGGGGTCCGGCATACGAGGTCGTGAGGTCGAGCACCCGCAACCCATCGAGGGGCCGCGCCGGTTGTCCGCTCGTCGCTGTGCTGTCGCTCGTGCCGTGGGTGGCGACCTCTGGCACCGCAGGCCGCGGTCGGAGGGTCCAGCCGCTCTGTCCGGTGTGGGCGCCAAGGGTGGGGGCAGGGTCGAGCTCGGTGAGGGGATCGGGCGAGGTTCGCGCCATCGCGCCGGGTGTCCTCAGACGGCGTCCGTCAGGAAGCTCGACCGTTCGCCACAGGTCCCGGACGGAGAACTGGTCGGCATCGAGCACGTCGGTGATACTCAGCACCGGAGCGAGCAGGAGGCGCCGTTGACGGGCCGCTGCCATCAGCTCGGCGCGGCTGCGGCCGGCGGTGAATTCCCCGACGGCGTCATTGAGGCGATCGAGCCGGCCGGGTTCGGAGAACGGATCGAAGCTGGCCCAGTCGGTGGCGGCCAATTCCTCGGGGCATTCCTTCTCCTGGGCCATCCACTCGACCAGTCGGTTGGTGAACGGTCCCACAGCGGCTCCGAGCATGAGGGTGATGGTCACGAACCCGTCGGAGGCGGGGAAGTCGAATCGGGTGGTGAGCGGGCCCGTCTTCGGGGCCGCCCCGCAGCGACGGGACACGGGTGCCCCCCACGCACTGGCGTAGGACAGATAGAACCCGGCCCAGGTCCACGACTCCTGAGCCGAGAGATCGACCAGCTGCCCGCGGCCTGAAGTCTGTCGCTCTGCGAGGGCAATGAGCACGCCAACCGCGGCGTCTGCAGCCGCGTGATGAAAGACCTGGGGGACCGAGGTCCGCAAGGGCGGTCGGTCGTAGTCGCCGGTCACGGACTGCTGGAATCCGGCAGCGCCACACACCAGATCGCTGTCGGCCCAATCGGCCTTGGGTCCGGTCAGGCCGAACCCCGAGACGTTGGCCACCACCAGGTGAGGGTGACGTTCCAGGAGTTCAAACGGTGCAGGCAGGCCACCACGCTCATGCTCGCCCCGGCTTCCGGTGAGTACGACGGCGTCCGCCCCGGCGAACATGGCATCGAGCTCGTCCGCCCCGCCCGGAGTTCGCCAGTCGACCGCCACCGACCGCTTTCCCCGGCTGAACCCCAGGTGTTGAAGCGATCGCTCGACGCCCGGTTCGTCATCCACGAACGGGGGACGGTGGCGGATGGCTGCGCCTCCGGGCGGCTCCACCATCACGACCTCCGCCCCGAGTTGGGCCAGCAGGAGGCCGGCCAATGCTCCACGTTCGTCACTGAAGTCGAGGACACGGAGAGTCGACAACATCGGACGGCTGGTCTGCATCCTCGGAAACTAGATGCTGGTCCGAGAGTTGAACAATGCCCCGACTGCGCAGCACCGGTCGTCACGCTCCACCCGGACATCTTCCTCCGGTCGAGCCTACGATGTCGCGACGACCGGGGCCCCGGCCCCGAACCCAGGAGGAGTCAGATGGCCGACAGCACCACGGTGACCTCGACGAGCACCGCGACGAAGGGCCGGGTCATCAACTCGGCTCGCCACAACCATTGGGTCATCGATTCACCCAGCGGACCGGCCGAGGCGGTGTCCACCGGAGAGTCGTTCCTCGCAGGGATTTCATCGTGTGCCGTGACGCTCGTCCAGGCTGTGGCGGCGGCGGAGGGCGTCTCGCTGGGACCTCTGTCGGTCGAGGTTTCCTCCCATCGAACCTCGGACAAACCGTACGACTACGACCACATCGACGTCGCCTTCAGTTACGAAGGTCTCCCCTTGGCCGAGGCCGAACGACTGACCGAACTGTGGAAGGCCCGTTGACCGATCTACCGAACGGTCGCGGTCGCGACCCCCACCAACGTCACCACCACTGTCAGCTGACCCGCAACCCAATCCATCGAGTGCCCAGCACCCGAGCGAAGCGGACACCGAGTCGTTGACCGCCCGGCGCGCCCGCCGTGGACTTGCTCAGGTAGCGGCAGTGAAACAGACCGCCGTTCCCTCGAGAGCGATCACGCCGTCATCTCGTCGCACCTGCACCGACACCTTCGTGATGGGTTTATCGGTCCGAACCTCGAGGATCTCCACCGAGCCGGTGATCACGTCACCCGGTCTGACCGGCGCCCGAAAGCCGAGATCGAGCTGGAGGAACACCGTGCCCGGGCCGGGGAGCTCTTCGGCGACGACCGCGTTCAGGATGGCGCTGGTCACGCCACCCTGGACGATGATCTCACCGAACGGAGAGGCCGCCGCCACTTCCGGGTCGTAGTGAATCGGGTTGGCATCGCCGCTGATCTCGGTGAACAGCTCGATGTACTCGGGCTTGATCAGCCGCGACCGCTCGGCTCGCTGACCGACACTCGGAGCCCCCCGTGGCCAGACGTCAGGTGACACCCTTGCCCCCTCGGAAATTCGGACGACGACCGGTCGATCAGCCTTCGGCGGTGACGGGATCGATCATCTTGCTGATCTCGGTCACGATGCTGGCCGGAAAGCCACTGCGCTCGGCGTGCTCGCCGATCAGGTCGGCCGACTCGGCCAAGTAGACACAGAACGTCTTGTCGGGCACCACGTACGAATGCTCCCACTGAATGCCCTTGCCTTCGGCCTGCATCGCGGTCAGCACCGAGTTCGACTGTGCCGCCGCCTCGCGGAGTTGCTGGCGTTCTGCCGAGCCGATCTCGGGAATGTCTCGTTCGATCATGAACCGTCTCATCGAAACCCCTTGTCCCCCTGAGGACCGCCTGGTCCCCGGAGGTTTCAATGTATCCCGCTGAGCCTGCCCGTGCAGGCTGGCCGGAACGAGCCGACCGACCTGGCCCTGGAATCGGTTCCCGTGCCTGTCGGGTCCCCGACAGCGGTGCTACCCGGGTGTGGTGTCGATGAAGTCGCCATTGACGATCACATCGCCATTGGTTGCGATGGACCCGCCCACCCCCAAACCGCCACCGATCTGCACCGACTTCCCAAACGCAGCATCCCCACCTGCGGCCATCGAACCACCCACGTTCAGACTCGAACCAATCGCCGCACCAGCGCCCAC
>JAHECQ010000276.1 GCA_024641625.1 Acidimicrobiales bacterium
TGAGGTACAGCACGGCCAGCTTGCGGAACAGGTAGTCCATGATCGACGTGGCGATCCGGATGTCGGGATCGTCGGTCATCCCGGCCGGCTCGAAGCGCATACCGGTGAAGGTCTCGACGAAACTCCGCAAAGGTACGCCGTACTGCAGACCGTGGCTGAGCGAAATGGCCAGCGCGTCCATGATGCCGGCGAGAGTCGAGCCCTGCTTGGACACCCGGAGGAAGACCTCTCCCGGGCGGCCATCCTCGTACTCGCCGATGGTGACGAAGCCCTTGCAGTCGGCGACGCGGAAGTCGAAGGTACGGCTCCGGCGATCGCGTGGCAGACGCTCACGCACTGGCTTGTAGACGACTTTCTCGACGATCTCGGTGATCGGCGCCAGCGTCGTCATGGCCGCCGCCTCGGCGGCTTCCTGAGCGTCGGTCTTGTCGCCCTTCTTGGCCATCGACAGCGGTTGGGCGACCTTGCAGTTGTCCCGATAGATGGCGATGGCCTTGACACCGAGCTTCCAGGCATCGATGTGAAGCTGCTCCACGTCTTCGACCGACACCTCCTCGGGCATGTTCACGGTCTTGGAGATGGCCCCCGAGATGAACGGCTGCACTGCAGCCATCATCTTCACGTGGCCGAGATAGTGAATGGCATTGTCACCCATCGAGCAGGCGAACACCGCGACATGGCCCGGATCGAGGCCGGGTGCTCCGATGATCGTCTTGTTCTCGTCGATGTAGGCGCTGATGGCCTGGATCTGCTGTGGTGAGTAGCCGAGACGACGCAAGGCCCGTGGCACCGACTGGTTGACGATACTCATCGTGCCGCCACCCACGAGCTTCTTCATCTTGCACAGACCAAGATCGGGCTCGACACCCGTGGTGTCGCAATCCATCAACAACCCAATGGTTCCCGTGGGGGCCAGCACGGTGGCCTGCGAGTTCCGGACACCGGTGTCGGGAGCCAGCTCACAGACACTGTCCCAGCTCTGCTGGGCGGCGCTGAGCAACTCGACCGGTGCAAGCTCCTCGTCGATGTCGGCGGCGGCCGACCGATGCTGCTCGAGCACCCGCAGCATGTGCTCGCGGTTGGCTTCGTAGCCGGTGAAGGGCCCCATGCGGGCTGCAGTGCGTGCCGAGGTGTAGTAGGCGTGGCCCGTCATCAGCGACGTGATACTGGCAGCCACCGCACGACCCTCGTCGGAGTCATATGGCAGGCCCAGCGCCATGAGCAGGGCGCCGAGGTTGGCGTAGCCGAGACCGAGCTGACGGAACTGGCGAGAGGTCTCGCCGATGGGCTCGGTCGGATAGTCGGCCCGACCGACCAGGATCTCCTGGGCGGTGAAGACGTGCTCGATGGACGCCGTGAAGCCCTCGATGTCGAATCGGTCGTTCTCGTCGAGGTAGGACAGCAAGTTGAGACTGGCCAGGTTGCACGCCGAGTTGTCGAGGTGCATGTACTCACTGCACGGGTTCGAACCCCGGATCTTGCCGGTGTTGGCCGCAGTGTGCCAGCGGTTGATGGTGGTGTCGTACTGCATGCCTGGATCGGCACACTCCCAGGCGGCCTGGGAGAATTGACGCATCAGGTCACGAGCCTTGACGGTGCGAACGATCGAATCGTCGGTGCGGGCCACCAGGTTCCAGTCACCGTCGTCGACGACGGCCTGCATGAACTCGTCGCTGACCCGAACGGAGTTGTTGGCATTCTGATACTGGATCGAGTGAATGTCGGCCCCGTCGAGGTCCATGTCGAACCCGGCCTCGCGCAGGACACGAGCCTTGCGTTCCTCGGTGGCCTTGCACCAGATGAACTCCTCGACATCGGGATGGTCGATGTCGAGCATGACCATCTTGGCGGCGCGACGAGTCTTGCCGCCGCTCTTGATGGTCCCGGCGGACGCATCGGCGCCGCGCATGAAGCTGACGGGACCCGACGCCGTGCCGCCGCCCTTGAGGAGCTCGGCCGAGGAGCGGATTCGGGACAGATTGACACCGGCACCGGAACCACCCTTGAAGATGGTGCCCTCCTCGACGTACCAGTTGAGGATCGCCTCCATGGTGTCGTCGACCGAGAGGATGAAGCACGCGGAGGCCTGCTGTGGCACCCCGGCCACGCCGATGTTGAACCAGACCGGCGAGTTGAAGGCAGCCCGCTGATGAATGATCAGATACTTGAGCTCATCGCTGAAGATGTCGGCTTCTTCGTCGCTGGTGAAGTAGCCACCCTCGCGTCCCCAGGCGGTGATGGTGTCGACCACGCGATCGGCCACCTGCTTGAGTGAGTGCTCCCGCTCGGGTGTGCCGACGGTTCCCCGGAAGTACTTCTGGGCCAGGATGTTGGTGGCGTTCACCGACCAGGTGCTGGGTACCTCGACGCCGAGCTGCTCGAACGCCACTTCACCCGTCTTCCAGTTCGAGATGCGAGCATCGCGGGTCTCCCACACGACCATGTCGTAGGGATGGACGCCGGCGGTGGTGAAGTGACGACGGAGACCGATGCCGGTCTGCTCAGGGGCTAACGCCATGGTGCGATGTTCCTTCTTCTCTCGGGCACTGGAGGATTCGTGGTGAGGGTGTGTTGCTGTGACGGTGTGCGGGTGTACGAGGCAAGGTGAACGAACCGAAAGAGATGCAAACGATAGTAGGTGCGGTCACTAGATGTTGTGTCCCCCGCCGTCCGTTGGTCGCCTACGCACAAGATGTAGGGGACTATACAACAATGAAATTACATGCGTGTCAATCGTTCGAAGACAGGATCTGACCGGCCTCTGAAGGGCTCACGAGCGGCCGCTCACACTCAGTGTTCGACTCGATCGGGGCCGGTCGCGGCCAGCCCAGGCGGCAGGTCGAGGGCTTGCCCACCAAGAACCGAAGAGCTGTGTCGCCCGTCGCTCTCGATCGAACTTCTCCCAAGGGCGACCGAAGTGCCCGCCATCCACCGCTCTGAGCTGACCGAGAACAGGGTCCCGTAACGGGCTACCTGCCCGACGCTCGAACCATAGGGACAACGCCTTGTGGAACAAAAGAGGATGGACCTGTGGATTGTGGAAACGTTTCCCCCAGGACCTGTGGAACGTCACCGACGGTGATGCCTCGAGCGCTACTGTCGGTCGGAATGAACTCCTCGCTCGTTCGACTTTTTCCTCCGGATCCGTCGTCGGGATCGGCCCCGGGGCTCGATCCGTACATCCGCGACCCGTACGTCGGCGACCCGTACATCGGCGATCCGTTCATCGAGGATCCGTTCAGCGCGATTGCCGCCGAACACCGGGCGCCTCCTGCAGGGCGCCCCTGGGTGCTCACCAACATGGTCGCTTCCCTCGATGGCGCCATCAGCATCGACGGACGCTCAGGGAAATTGGGCGGAGCGGCCGATGCCATCGTCTTCGGGGCGCTGCGCGCCATCTGCGATGTGGTGGTCGTCGGGGCCGCCACGGCGACGGCCGAGGCCTACCGTGCTCCGAAGCCGATCGGCGAACAGCAGTCTCGACGGGCCGAACGAGGCCAGGCCCGCCGGCCACGTCTGGCCATCGTGTCGGGTTCATTGTCGTTTCCCCTCGATCTGCCTGCGCTCCTCGAAGCCGGCCGGACCGATCCTGACCGGACCGATCAGGATCGGGTGGCACCGGTACTCGTCTTCACCGGGTCCGCAGCCCCCACGGCGCGCCTCGAAGCACTGGCCGAGGTGGCCGAGGTCGTGGTGTCGCCGAGCGAGTCGGTGCATCCCGGCTGGCTGCTCACCGAATTGGCCGCCCGTTCGTTGCGGATCGCGCTGCTCGAGGGCGGCCCCACGTTGAACGGGCAATTCCTCGCGGCCGATCTCATCGACGAGTGGAACCTCACGATCTCCCCCTTGCTGGCCGGAGGCACCTCCGGCCGAGCAGTCAGCGGAGGGGCGAACCAGACCCCGGTCGGGTTCGAGCTCGACCGCGTCTGGACAGGCGGCGGCTTGTTGTTCGGCCGGTGGACTCGGCCGAGCATCGACACGGGGACTACGACGTAGGGGCAACCGTGGCCCCACGATCGCCCGTCAGGTCACGCTCCGGGGGCCCGCACCAGGGCGCGAACGGAATCCCTGCTCGGGCTGAGTCGAACCGCCGACCGATATCCCTCGGCGTAGCCCATCACCATCTGGCCATAGCGAACGGAACGGTTGTAGCCCAGCAGGGCCGCACGGTAACGATCGGGCTGATCGAGGCCGCTGTGCGACCGACAGAGGTGCTCAGCGGCCCCGAGCGCGGCGTCGTAGAGGTTGTGCGGGTCGGCGATGCCATCCCCGTTGCCGTCTCGGCCGAACAGCTTCCAGCTGCTGGGAATGAACTGCATCGGGCCGACCGCCCGATCCCACAGTGGGTCGCCGTCGTAGGCGCCGCCGTCGGTGTCGGGAATGGAGGAGAACCGAGACCCGTCGAGCACCGGACCCAGGATCTGCTGGGTGGTGGTGCCATCGGCGCCGACCGACGAACCGCGGAAGGTTCCGTGCCCGCTCTCGACTCGGCCGATGGCAGCCAGCTGCTGCCAGTGGACCCGACACGCCGGTCGTTCCCGGGCTTCGGTCAGCTCGGCCCGGTAGTAGGCGTCGAGCACCACGACGGGAAAATCGACGCCACGCACCGGCGCCGTCATCAGCGCCAGCTCGAAGGCAGGACCATAGTCATCGACGCGAACGGTCGCCTCGGCCAGGTCCGTCAGCGCCGCCACCCTCGCCGACTCGACCGAGAGGTGCTGCTCCTCGAGCGCCTGTGCCGCGTCCTCCAGTGCCTGACGGCGTGACGTCACGTTCGTCAGCTCGACCGCGGCCGCATCGGCGATACCGCCCAACAGGTCGCCGACATCGCCGACCAGGGTGTCGCGCGGATCGATGTTGCCCTGCATCCGTAGCTCCGCGAAGCTGTCCCGCTCACCGGCGACGAACGAGTCGACGGCGAATGCCCCCAATTCGCGTCGAGACTGCTCGGCCGCTGCCATCGCCATCCCTTCCTCCGATTGCGCCACCCTGCGTTGGGCATCGTTGAGGTCACGGGCGACGTCGAGTGAACCCAGACGAGCGCGGGCCGCCAGTTCACGTGACGAGGCATCGATCACATCGGCCCGGGCCTGGGAGAGCCTCTCGGCGATCGGACCGATTCCGGACAGATCAACGCTCACGCCTGCGGCGATGTCCGGGTGGATGATCGTCGGGTCGGGCAGGAGATCGCTGAGTGCGAGGAGTTCCCGGCCGGCTCGGGCTTGACCGGCCTCGGCGAAGGTCGTGGTCGTGGCGATGGCGGCCGTCGCGGCCATCACCGAGAGCACGGCTCGGCGAAGCGCCGATCCATCTCGTCGCGGACCGCGCTCGGCCGGAGAATTCGCCCTGGAACGCACGCCCTTCCATCGGCATCAGGGGGAGGACAATTGAGCGAGTTGGTCTGACCAACCGGTGTTGATCAGACCAGGCTGGGACC
>JAHECQ010000277.1 GCA_024641625.1 Acidimicrobiales bacterium
AGCGGGGCCCAGAGCAACTCCGTCTAGCCTCGGACCCATGAGTCCGTCCCCACAGTCCTCAACCCCACAGTCCTCGACCATCCTCACCGAGACCCAGGGTCCGCTCTTGATCGTCTCGATCAATCGGCCCGAGGTCCGCAACGCCGTCGATCGGCCGACTGCAGAGGCGCTGTTCGGGGTCTTCCGCGACTTCGATGAGGACGAATCGTTGTCGGTCGCGGTGCTGACCGGCGTCGACAACACCTTCTGCGCCGGCGCAGACCTGAAGGCCGTCTCAGCCGGTCAGGGCAACCGCGTGACGCCCGACAGGGCCGATACCATCGCCGGCTCGGTCGGGCCCATCGGCCCGACCCGGCTCCTCCTGGACAAGCCGGTCATCGCTGCGGTGGAGGGCCACGCAGTGGCAGGTGGTCTGGAGTTGGCGCTCTGGTGCGACCTTCGGGTCGCCGCCACCGACGCGGTCTTCGGCGTGTATTGCCGTCGGTGGGGTGTCCCGCTGGTCGACGGAGGCACCGTCAGGCTCACCCGGCTGATCGGCCAGAGCCACGCCAACGACCTCATCCTGACCGGACGGGGCGTTTCGGGCGACGAGGCTCGAATGATGGGACTGGCCAATCGACTGGTGGCCCCGGGTACAGCCCTGGATGCTGCGATCGAACTGGCGACCGAGCTCACCCGGTTCCCGCAGAAGTGTCTGCGGGCCGACCGACGATCATCGTACGAACAGTGGGGCCGGACACTGCCCGAGGCGCTCGCCAACGAGACCGCCCTCGGACGCGCCGTCATCCAGTCGGGTGAAACCTGGGAGGGTGCGACCCGATTCACCGAAGGCCATGGGCGCCATGGCTCCTTCGACGACCTCGGGCAGCCGACCGAGCTCCCGTAGCATGCCTCGGCGCCGGGTCAGTCCGGTGGCGCACCGCTCTCCTGAGCACTGCCCTGGCCGTCGCGCAACTTGAAGCGCTGGATCTTCCCGGTTGCCGTCTTCGGAAGATCATCGACCAGGGAGTAGCGGCGCGGGCGCTTGTAGCCCGCCAGGCGCTCTCGGCAATGCTCGGTCAGGCGACGCTCGAGGTCGGCCGAACTCGAGGAGTCGACGGCGGATCCGGTGACGGGGATGACGTAGGCGACGGGGCGAAGAATGCCATCGAGGTCACGGTGCCCGACCACGGCGGCCTCGAGCACCTCGGCGTGCTCGATCAACACGCTTTCGACCTCGGCCGGCGACACCCACTCGCCACCGACCCTGAGCATGTCGTCGACCCGCCCCAGATAGGCGTAGAACCCATCGTCATCACGCTCGTAGAGATCGCCGGTGAACATCCAGGGCCCCCGAAACGTCGAACGATTGGTATCGCTGCGACACCAATAACCCGTCGCCGTCGACTCGCCACGCACTGCGAGCTGTCCGGGAAGCCCGTCGACCTGATCGGCGCCCGACTCGTCCACCAGACGAACCTCGTAGCCGGGGACCGGCCTGCCGCTGGTCCCGGGTTTGACGTTCCCGGGCTGATTCGAAACGTAGATGTGCAACACCTCGGTGGACCCGATGCCATCGAGAACTGTCACCCCGTACCGGTCCCGGAATCGATGGAAGGACTCGGCCGGGAGCGGCTCGGCCGCCGACACGCCGAATCTGACACTGGCGAAGGTGTCGGCCGCCAGATCCGATGCATTGAGCGCGGCATAGAAGGTCGGCAGGCAGAAGAAGAGCGTGGGCCGTTCCGTCGCCACGATGTGTCCCACCTGACTGGGAGTCGGCGGACGCCTCGGATCGAGGATGGCCGTGGCTCCCGCAGCCAAGGGGAAGGTGAGCGAGTTGCCCAATCCGTAGGCATGGAACATGGGCCCGACCGAATAGCAGCGATCTTCTCCGGTCACACCCAGGACCTGCCGGCCGAAGGTCTCGTGCGTGACCTTCAGGTCACCGTGGCGATGCATCGCCAGCTTCGGACGTCCGGTCGAGCCCGAGGTGCACAACCAGAATCCCGGTGACTCGGCCCAGGTGTCGTACGCATGGCCACTGCCCTGGGTCGATTGTGCGACGAGTTCGGCCCAACTCAGCAGCGAACAGGATCGCAGCTTGGCGGGATCCACGACGGACTCGGCCGACGGACGATCATCATCGAGCAGGCCGTGGGTCGCCACCACCACCCGCTCGACCTCCGGTGCCCCGGCAACCAGGTCGTCGATCGCCTCTGCCCGAGCCGCCGAGACGACGACCAGCCGAGCCCGGGCGTCGGCGACGATGACCCCGAGATCGCGTCCGGGCAACAGTGGGTTCATCGGTAGGGGAACGGCACCGATGCGCATGGCCCCCAGGAACACCACAACGAATTCGACGGAATCGAGCAACGCCATGGCCACCCGCTCCTCTGGCCGCACGCCGAGGGCCCGCAACGCCCCAGCCGATGCTTCGACCTGTGCGAGCAAGTCGCCGTAGGTGGTAGAGGATCCCTGACAACGCACGGCAACTCGGTCCGCGGCCCCGGCTGCAATCTGACGATCGAGCAACCACTCCGAGGCATTGAATCGTTGGTGCCCTGGGACCGACTCGTCACCAGGTTCCGTGGCAGTGGTGGTCATGGGGTCCCCTTCACTCGGTCAATCCGGAGTCGGATCCGGTGCGCTCGGTTGCCGTGCACTCGAGGTCCGACGACTCGACCGCCGTCGGACGACTATATTCTACATTTTCTTGACTATCGTCGATGAAACTTTATCATTACGGCCATGACCGACATGCTCCCGACGAGCGACATCATCGCAGGCTCCGACCGCTCGGCCCAGCCGCACGTCGAATCCGGCACACCCGTCGCTGCCGTTCTCACGTTCGAACGACAGCCGTCCGCCTATCGCCACTGGAGCATCGACATCGAGGCTCCCCTGGCTCGGCTCACCATGCAGGTCGATCCGGATGCCGGAGTGCTCGGCGACTACCAACTGAAGCTCAACAGCTACGACATCGGAGTCGACATCGAACTCGCCGACGCCATCCGTCGTCTTCGCTTCGAACACCCCGAGGTGCGGTGCGTCATCCTCGGCAGCGCCATCAGCGGCACCTTCTGTGCGGGCGCCAACATTCGGATGCTGGCGGCGGCCGACCACGGCCACAAGGTCAACTTCTGCAAGTTCACCAACGAGACCCGGCTCGAGATCGAAGAGGCATCGGCCCACAGCGGCCTACGCTTCCTGGCGGCGATCAACGGTGCCTGCTCGGGAGGTGGGTACGAGGTCGCCATGGCCTGCGATCATCTTCTGCTGGTCGACGATCGATCGAGTGCAGTATCCCTGCCCGAGGTTCCCCTACTCGGTGTCCTGCCCGGCACCGGTGGGCTCACCCGCCTCACCGACAAGCGTCTCCTGCGACGCGACCGCGCTGACGTCTTTGCCACCAAGGCCGAGGGAATCCGCGGCAGTCAAGCAGTCGACTGGCGACTGGTCGACGAAGTGGCAACCCCCTCGACCTTCCAACAGGCCGTTCACGAACGGGCGTTGGCCCTTGCCGCCACCTCTGACCGCGACCCCGACGCTCAGGCGGTCCGCCTCGATCCCCTCGACCGCATCGCCAGCGTCGAGCCGGGCAAGGGGGAACGCATCGAGTATCGCTATGTCTCGGCCGATCTCGACCGTGACCGTCGGTTCGTCACCATCGACATCGCTTCGTCGCCAGAACCCGATTGGCCCCTCATCGCCGCACGCGAGCTCGACGACCTCTTGTGCCACCTGCGGTTCAACGAGGTCCTTCTCGGCACCTGGGTACTCAAGAGTCACGGCAACGTCGCCGACGTCCTGCTGCACGATCGGGCACTGGCCGAACCCAGGAGCCACGCCGAACGAGAAACGGCGCTGCTCTGGAAGCGCGTACTCTCCCGCCTCGACCTCAGCGCGCGAAGTCTCATCGCCCTGATCGACCCCGGCTCGTGCTTTGCCGGGGTGCTCGCCGAGATCGCACTGGCGGCCGATCGCAGCTACATGCTGACCGGCGTCTTCGAGGACGACGACGATCCCCTCCCCGAAGCCCAGCTGACACTGACCGCGGTCAACAGCGGACGATTCCCGATGATCAACGACCTGAGCCGTTTGGCCACGCGGTTCTGGCAGGATCCCGAGGCCATGGACGCCGCCGCTGCAGCCATCGGTCAACCGCTGACCGCGGCAGCGGCCTCCCAACTCGGTCTCGTCACCTTCGCTCCGGATGACCTCGACTGGGACGATGAGGTGCGCGTGGCCATCGACGAGCGCGCCAGTTTCTCGCCCGACGCCCTGACTTCGATGGAGGCCAATCACCGTTTCCCGGGGCCCGAAACCATGGCGACCAAGATCTTCGCTCGCCTGTCGGCCTGGCAGAACTGGGTGTTCATTCGCCCCAACGCCACCGGACCGGACGGAGCGCTTCGCCGCTACGGCACGGGCAGCCGCGCCGACTTCGACTATCGACGCTGTTGAGCAACCTTCACTCGGCCCCCTTGGGCGCCGTCCCAACCGCGAGCATCCGATCTTCCGTCCCTCAACCAGTCAGAGAGTGAGCCGAACCATGGCCATCGATTACTCCGAACGCATTCCGAACAACGTCAGCCTGTCCGATGATCGGCGCCTCCAGCGGGCGCTCGAGGCGTGGCAGCCTCGGTTCGCCGACTGGTGGAACGAGATGGGACCCGCCGGATTCCAGGACAGCGAGGTCTACCTGCGCACCGCAGTCGATGTGGGCCAGGAGGGCTGGGCCCATTTCGACCACGTTCGCATGCCCGACTACCGGTGGGGCATCTTCCTGTCCCCCGCCGAGCAAGATCGCCACATCGGTTTCGGAGACCTGAAGGGCCAGCCGGTCTGGCACGACGTGCCGGGCGAGTTCCGCACCGACCTCCGCCGACTCATCGTGGTGCAGGGCGACACCGAACCTGCCTCGGTGGAACAGCAACGGCTGCTCGGTCAATCCGCACCGAGCCTGTACGACCTACGCAACCTGTTCCAGGTCAATGTGGAGGAGGGCCGACACCTGTGGGCCATGGTGTACCTACTCCATCGCTACTTCGGCCGCGAGGGGCGCGAGGAGGCCGACGCCATGCTCGAGCGCCACTCGGGCGACACCGACAGTCCGCGGATCCTCGGTGCCTTCAACGAGGCGACGCCGGACTGGCTCTCGTTCTACATGTTCACTTACTTCACCGACCGCGACGGAAAGTACCAGCTCGGCGCGCTGCGAGAGTCCGCCTTCGATCCATTGAGCCGCACGTGCGACTTCATGCTCAAGGAGGAGGCGCACCACATGTTCGTCGGGGCGAGCGGCGTGGGTCGGGTGGCGCAGCGCACCGCTGAACTCATGGTCGAGCACGACACCGATGACGTCGCCCCCCATGGTGGCATCAATCTCGACACGCTCCAGCGCTACGTCAACTTCCATTTCGCCGTCTCACTCGACCTCTTCGGCTCGGA
>JAHECQ010000278.1 GCA_024641625.1 Acidimicrobiales bacterium
CGAAGAAGAGGCCGAGCGACAACGACAAGAACGTCAAGGCGTTCAAGATGAACCAGAGCGAGCAGCTCGCCGGCAAAGCGGCCCGAACCGAGAGGGCGCTCGAACGTCTCGAAGTGGTCGACAAGCCGCGTGAAGACTGGCAGCTCCAACTGTCGTTCGGACAGGCCGGCCGGAGCGGGGATGTCGTCGTCAGGCTGGTCGGTGCGATGGCGGTCAATGGCGAATTTCGGCTGGGACCGATCGATCTCACCATCGGATCGGGCGAGCGAGTGGCGATCGTGGGCAGCAATGGGAGCGGCAAGTCGACGCTGCTCGACGTGATCCTCGGGCGACGCCCGATCACGTCCGGTACCCGCTGGTTCGGCCCCGGCGTCGTCGTCGGCGAGCTCGAACAGCGGCGCATGCAGCTGACCGACGACCGAACGGTCCTGGGCGCATTCATGGCAGCCACCTCGCTCGGAAGCTCCGAGGCCCGGACGCTGTTGGCGAAGTTCGGTCTCGGTGCACACGAAGTGCACCGGTCCACGGCATCGCTCTCGCCCGGAGAGCGAACTCGCGCGGTCCTGGCCCTTCTGATGGCGTCCAACACCAACTGCCTGGTGCTGGACGAGCCCTCCAATCACCTCGACATGCCCGCCATCGAACAATTGGAGACCGCCCTCGCCGCCTTTGCCGGCACGGTGCTGCTCATCACTCACGACCGGGCGCTGCTCGAATCGGTCGAGTTGACTCGTTCGATCACCCTCGAGGCCGGCACCATCATCGCCGACGAAGTGTTGGGCTAACCGTCTCGGCCCAGGTCGGGCTCAGGCGTCTGCTCGCCCTGGGCCCACAGCTCGAGCAAGTGTGCTGCCGCCGCCAGGTAGAGCATCGCAGCCTCGGGATCGTCGTCGGCTGCGTCGAGGCAGGCAAGCACGTACTTGGCGACGTGCGCGTCATGATGACAAGCGCCCCGAGTCGCCACGTCGAGTGCTGCGATCGCCGGCAGGTCATCGAGTCGCCGCTCGGACAACGGTGGATTGCCGAACGCCGCACGGAAGGCCAGTACTTCGGTGGCGGCGAGCGCGAGTCCGATCTCGGCCTGGGCGGTTGTCGCGGTGATTGCCAGCAACGCTTGGGGCAAGGTGAGCGTGTGCGTCCATCCGTAGGCGGCGTGCTCGGTGTCACCGTCGATCATCGACTGCGCAGCAACGCGTAACACCGCCCGGGCTGCGTCGTCAGATCGCTGTCCGATCACCGAGCCCAGGAACTCGGTGGCGATGCCCGACTCGTCCATCTCCATCATGATGGGATGAATGAGTGTGTGGGCGGTGATCCGCTCGGCCGGTGCCGAGGCCAGGGCAGATCGGATCCCGGGGACGTCCGACGCGCCAGACGCCACCCACTCGTCTGTCCAACGGAACCGGCACCCGGGTTCGGAGGCCAAGGCCTTGAGCATCGGTCGGAGCAGGCCCGGGCTCGGTCGGGTGAGCCGTTCGCTGCGCTCGAGGTGGTGGAAGAAGATGGGCGCATGGGCCGCGGCGGCGGTGAAGGGAACGACAAAGGCGCGCAACGCAGCGACCAACCTTGCCGGTGGCAACCTCCGAAGCGCCAAGCGACCGAGACGATCCGTCTCGGTCTGATCGCCCTCGGTCACCGCATCACACAGCCGACGGAGCAGCTCGGCATTCGTGTCGTCGAACTCGGTGTCGATCACCACGTCGTCGATCGAAGCGGTGTCGATCACCACGTCGTCGATCGAAGCGGTGTCGATCGGGTCATAGGTTCGATAACGCGCCGCGATGCCGGCAATCCGCAGTCGAGCTCGGTGTCGGGATCGGGCTTCCACCAGGGGCAGCAGTCTTGCCCTGGCCGACAGCTCGAGCGGTGCATGAAGCACGAACGAGTCCTCGACCCCCGCTCGTGGATGCCCAACGATGTCGGCGACGCCTCCGACCAACCTGTGATCGGACCACTGCTCGAGACCGGCCCGTCGGTAGTCCTCCTCGAGGCTCTCGACCCTCAGGCCCTCGAGCTCGTGACCCGCGGGTGCAGCCATGACGGCACTCTAGGAGCACCGTTCGCCAGACGTCGACCGTCGGGTCGTGAAGCGTCGGACTACTTCAGGTCGACGCCGTCCAGCCGGCCGTCGGCGCGCCATTCCTCGAGAAGCTCGAAGAACTTGATGGGTCCCTCGATGTAGGTACCGGCGAAGAATCCCAGCGGGTTGCCGAGCTTGCCCTCGTTGTTGTAGTAGCCGGGCGTGCATTCGGTGTAGAAGCGGGTGCCCATCGACGCGGCGCGACGAATCTCGTTGACCCATGCATCCTCGGCCTCGACCGTGGTCTCGACGGTTTCGGCGCCGCGATCACGTGCCTGCGTCATCATGTAGGCGACGTGCTTGGCCTGTTCGTTGAGTGCCATCGGCACACTGACCGTGACGGCCGTCTGGGTGAAACCCAGGAAGAAGCAGTTGGGGAATCCGTTGGTCTGCAGACCGTGCAGGGTGCGGAGTCCCTCACCCCACTTCTCCGACAGGGACACGCCGCCGCGTCCGATGATGTCGTAGCCCGCCCGCCTGGTGTATGTCGTTCCCACTTCGAAGCCGGTGGCGAACACGAGGCAGTCCACCTCGTACTCCGTGCCGTCGACCATGACGCCGTGCTCGGCCAGCCGCTCGACCCCCTTGCCGTCGGTGTCGACCAGGGTCACGTTCGGACGGTTGAACGTCGCGAGGTACTCGTCGTGGAAGCAGGGCCGCTTGCAGAACTGGCGGTACCACGGCTTCAACTTCTCGGCAGTCGCCGGATCCTTGACGATCTCGTCGACTCGTGAGCGCACCTGGTTCATCTTGCGGTAATCGGAGAGCTCCATGAGTTCGTTTCGCTCGGCCCCGGTCAGGCGCCGGCCGAGCTCCCGGGACGCTTGTTTGGCCACGATGCCGGTGAGGTTGCGGAAGATGTCGGTCCAACCGTCCTTGACCATGTCCTCCTCGACGTCGCCGCCGGACACGACCACGTTGAAGTTGTCCATGCGCTCCTGCTGCCAACCGGGCTTCAGGGTCTTGACCCATTCGGGGTCGGTTTCGCGGTTGTTGCGCACATCGACCGAGGACGGCGTGCGTTGGAAGACATACAGCTGCTTGGCCGAGGCGCCGAGATGCGGGACGCACTGCACGGCGGTGGCACCGGTACCGATGATGCCGACAACCTTGTCGGACAGTTTGTCGAGATTGCCGGTGGAATCGCCCCCGGTGTACTCGTAGTCCCATCGGCTGGTATGGAACGTGTAGCCCTTGAACTCGTTGATGCCAGGGATGCCTGGCAGCTTCGGCCGATTCAGCGGACCATTGGCCATGGCGATGAACTGCGTGCGGAACTCATCGCCGCGGTCGGTCCGCACGATCCATCGCTTGGCCGCCTCGTCCCACTGCATCTCGGTGATGCCGGTTTGGAACAGCGCGTCTTCGTACAGGTCGAAGTGACGGGCAATGGCCTTCGAATGCTCGAAGATCTCGGGGGCGAACGGATACTTGGTCCTGGGAATCGCACCCATCTCCTCGAGCAGTGGCAGGTACACGTAGGACTCGACGTCGCAGGCCGCGCCCGGATAGCGGTTCCAATACCAGGTACCTCCGACGTCGCCGGCCTTCTCCACCAGGCGGATGCTCTGGTAGCCCGCCTCGCGCAGACGCGCCCCCATCAGCAGGCCGCCGAAGCCACCACCGACGATGGTGACCTCGACGTCGTCGAAGATCGGCTCACGGGTGAAGCCGGGCTCGACGTAGGGATCTTCCACGTAGCGGGAGAACTCGGCGGTGACTTCGACGTACTGCTCGTTGGCATCGTCGCGCAGCCGCTTGTCCCGCTCGGCCAGGTATTTGGCCTTGAGTTCGGCGGGATCGAACCCCAACTGTTCGGGTGTCCACCCCAAGGTGCCGATGAGTTCTGCTCCAACGTCGGTTGTCGTCATGTAGATCCCTTGCGTTCGTGATGGTTCTGGCAGGATAGAGCAACGTGTCCAGCCACTCGAACCTCTCGCTCCGGTTTGCGTCCAGGAGTGGCCGTCCATCGACCCCGGGGGTTCCTGATGCAGATCTCGTGTGCCTTTCCACCGATGCCGGACACTCCGGCGTACATCGAGCTGGCCGAACGACTCGGGTTTCATCGCGCCTGGGTGTTCGACACCCCGGCCCTGCAGCTCGACGTCTGGATGACGCTGGCGCTCGCGGCACAGAGGACGTCACGGATCGGTCTGGGCCCGGGCGTCCTGATTCCCAGCCTTCGTCATCCGATGGTCACCGCCAGTGCCATCGCCCATTTGCAGTCTCTGGCCCCCGGTCGAGTCGAGGTGGGTGTGGGGGCTGGGTTCACCGGTCGCAATGCGATGGGACAGCGCGGGCTGCGTTGGTCGACGGTGGCAGACTACGTCACGCGCGTGCAGGGCTTGTTGCGCGGCGACACCGTCACCGTCGACGGCGCGGCCACCCGAATGCTCCACTGGCCCGGCCAGGCCCCTGCCCGGCCGGTCGAGGTCCCCTGGCGCCTGGCGGTGGGAGGACCCAAGGGTCTGTCGACGGCGAGGGAGGTCGGTTCGGCCATCTTCGTGAGCCGGCCCGATCCCGACTCGGACTATCGAGCCTTTCCCGGGGTGACCGCAATGGTCAGTGGTGCGGTGCTCGACCCGGGTGAAGCCCCCGACTCCCCCCGGGCGTTGGCTACCGCAGGGCCCGGCGTGGCCATCCTCTACCACCTGGCGCTCGAGCGGGGCGACGGCTCGGTGCTCGGGCTCCCCAACGGGGCACGCTTCGCCGAACTGGTTGCTGCCCTGCCGGCCGGGACACGGCATCTCGGGACCCATGTAGGACATCTGTCGCAGCTGAACGAGATCGATCTGCAGGTCCTCGACGCCGAGGCGTTGCAGCGATCGCCGTTGCTGTGTCGAGCCGACGAGGTACCTGCGTGGGTCGAACGCTATGCGGCCATGGGGGTCACGGAACTCGCCTATGAGCCCATGGGTGACATCCCCGAAGCGCTGGAGCGCTACGCGAGAGCCGTTGGCCTGTGATGCTTCAGCACGGAGGAATGCTCGAGCGGTCCTCACCGAATCTCCAGCTGGTGGTCGGAGACATCACGCTGCAGTCCGTCGATGCCATCGTGAACGCAGCCAACACCTCGCTCCTCGGGGGAGGTGGGGTCGACGGCGCCATCCATCGAGCCGCCGGACCCGGTCTGGTGGAACGCTGTCGAGAGCTGGGAGGTTGCCCGACCGGCCAGGCGAAGGCGACGCCCGGCTTCGACCTCCCGGCCCATTGGATCATTCACACGGTGGGGCCCATCTGGCAGGGCGGTAACCACGGAGAGGCCGAGCTCCTGGCGTCCTGCTATCGGGAATCACTTCGATGTGCTGATGAACTCGGTGCCTCCAGCGTCGCCTTTCCTGCCATCTCC
>JAHECQ010000279.1 GCA_024641625.1 Acidimicrobiales bacterium
GCGGCTCCTCGTGCATCAGGACGTGATACATCGAATGTTCGAGGCCCCGGTTCTCGATCCCGAGCCCCGTAGAGGCATTGCCCTGCGGATCGAGATCGATGATCAGGGTCCGCAACCCCATTTCCGCCAAGGCAGCCCCGAGATTGACCGTGGTGGTGGTCTTTCCGACACCACCTTTCTGATTGGCGAGCGCGATCACACGGGGGAGCGGGTGCACGTCGGTGGGCGCCGGCTTCTCGCTGGCCACGATGGGGTCAGCAGGTTGATCCAGCGATTCCGCCGGGGTGTCGGATTCCGACAACGGGTGCTCCGTTCTCCAAGGGCAAGGGGTGGGGCACAGAACGTACCGCTCACAGGGGGACCTGCACACTCTGCCGGATCTGACAGCGCGAGACAAGCATTTCCACGTGTTTCACGTGAAACAATTCGGACGGACCGTCGCGGCGTGCGCATGGTCTGGGTGTTTCACGTGAAACATGCAGACCAGATCGCCGAGCCGACCGAGCGCGACCCTGCGACGTCACCGTGAGGTGAAGACCGCCACCAGACCATCGAGGCTCCCGGCATCGTGATCCGAATTTGACTGCGATGCGGGCTGCTCGGGCATGCCTGCAGCATCATCGAGTCGACGCAACCGCAACCGACCGAGGAGTTGGTCGTCCCAGCGATCCTGATTCGGTGGTTCACTGATCACGATCGGTGACCCCGGGCGGACCAGACGGGCCGCTGCGGTCAGCGTGAACTCCGGCGGACCGAATCCTCGGGCGACAACCCCACCGAAGGAACCGTCGGGGCCGAAGGTGGTCACGTCCTGACACACCACCGTCACTCGATCCTGCCAGCCGAGCCGTCGAACGATCCGTTCGAGAAAGTCTGTTCGCTTGGCCCGACGATCGAGCAAGGTGAGTTTCGTGTTCGGTCGATCGTGGGCGATCACCAGACCGGGCACACCACCCCCGGAGCCGAGATCGAGAATCGAGTCGACCGAATCGAAACCGTCGAGCGCCCGGACGAACCCCCGAGCGTGGGCGATCACCTCCGGGATGGGACGCGATCCCAAGAATCCGAGTCGTCGCGCGTCATCGAGGGCGGCGACGAGCTCGGGTTCGATCGTCGCACTCACCGCGAAACGTCTGCACCCATCAGGCGGGTTCAGGTTGGATCGACGATGATCCGACGATCGGGATCCTCGCCAACCGAACGGCTCGACACACCCTCTTCATCGTTCAGAATGTCGTGCACGACCTTGCGGTCCGACGAACTCATCGGCTCGAGGGATCGGGGAGTGCTCGTGCTGCGAACCTGTTCAGCGACATCGCGGGCGAATGCTGCCAGAGCGGCCTCACGTCGCTCCCGGTAGCCGGCGACATCGATACGCAAACGTGTGTCGTGGTCACCCAAGCGACGCTGTGCCGACACGCGAGCGAGGTCTTGAATGGCGTTGAGCGTGCGCCCACTCGGTCCAACGAGCAGACCGAGCTCGGACCCACTCACATTGACCTCGAGTTCGAGGCCATCGACGCTCAGCGAGGACGAGCCGTCCAAGCCGAACGCCTCGGTGAGACCATCCATGAATGCAACGGCGGCAGCGCCGACCTCGTCGGGGGAAACGGTGGATTCGGGGCGATCGTCAGTGCTCATCTGCTTGTCCTCGTTCTTCGGTGTGCGGTTGTTGGATGATCGACGCGGCGAACGCGCTGGCTTGGATGACGGGGAATCCGATGACGCTGCGGAGGAGTCGTTGGATTCCGCTGCCTCTGCCGCCGCCGGGGTGGATGCCGTGGACTTCTTGTCGGAACGGCCCTTTCGACGGCGTTCCTGCTTCGGACGAACCTGCGTCGGACGAACGCGCGCCCGCAGGCGCGCCTCGCCGCGCACTCGCCCGAACAGTCCCGGACGTGGTTCTTCGATGACATCGAATTCGGCTTCGTCGGCACCGACGCCGAGTTGATCCAGTGCGGCCTCTTGGGCTGCTTCGAGGGTTTTCCCGGTGGTTTCGACCCACTCCATGATCATGCTTCGCTTTCTGCTGCTATGTGACCAGCGCGTTCGCGCGTCACGAGGACTTCTTTGGCGGTTTCGAACTCGCCGACTTCGAGGCCTTGGTGTTCTTGGCCTTGGCGGCCTGGGCCTGCTGGCGAGAGGGTGTTGGTCGACCCTTGGCACCCGATGATGGGGTGGGGCGGTTCTTCGGCGGGGTGACTCGCTTGCTCGTCGATTGCGGCTTGGCGTCCTTGCCCGAGGACGGCTTCTTCGCACCGCCACCCTTGGAATCCTTGGCGTCCTTGCCCGACGCTGGCTTCTTCTCACCGCTGGAGGTCTTGCCATCGGGGGTTGGGCCAGCGAGATCACGCTTGGCCTGAGCGAAGAACCCGCCGCCGCCCGCGTCGGGGTTCTTCTTGGCTTCCTCGCGGGCTGCTTCTCCGGCGCGCTGGGCCTGTCGGCCGAGCGATTCGTCGTGACCATAGAAGGCCCGCGTGATGTAGGCCTGCTGGAGAATGCGGAACACGGTCTGGAAGAGGTAGTAGACGACCAGCGCGGACAGGAAGAAGATCTGGAAGACCGCGAAGAACACCGGCAGGTACTGCATCAGCTTCTGCTGGCCCGCTGACATCGTCGGGCTGATCGACGCTCGTGCCGCAACCATGCGCTGCTGCACGAAATACAGCGCTCCCAACAACACCACCAAGAGCACGTACCAAATGCCGGTACCGAAGCCATCGGCGACGGCAACCGCTGCGGACTTCGACAAGTCGAGTCCGAACGACATGATCGACTGCTCACCGAACAGCGCCTTGTAGAGCGCTGAGTCGATCGCCAGATAGCGCGGAACGAACCCGGGATCGAGAATTTCATCGGGGCGGTTGAATGCACCCCAGACGGCATCAGCAACAGGCGCAGCGGCGCCGCGTGGGGAGTAGGCCATGCCACGCAGCACCCGGAACATGATGTAGAACACCGGCGCTTGAGCGAGAAGCGGCAGACACGAGGCCATGGGGTTGACCTTGTGCTCCTGGTAGAGCTTCATCATCTCTTCGTTGAGCTTGGTGCGATCGTTGCGGTACTCGTTCTGCAACTTGCGCATCTCCGGCGCCAACTTCTGCATTTCGAGCATGCCCTTGGTGCTCTTGAGCGTGAGCGGCGTGGTGATCGCCATGACGACGGCGGCGATCATCGCAATTGCAACGGTGTAGCTGTTGGTCAGGCCATAGAACCACGACAACAGAGCGGCGGGAATCTCGAACATCGACTCAGTCGACCTCTCGAACGTCAAGGGACGGCGCGACCAAGAGGTCGACACCTGGGTGAACAGTGGAACCAGTCGAATCCCGATCAGGAACCGGATCGAAACCGCTCGGGCCGAACGGTCGGCACCTGACGAGGCGCTTCACGGTCAGCCAGAGGCCACGTGCAGTGCCGTGGCGTTCGAATGACTCATGGGCATAACTCGAACAGGTGGGAAAGAAGCGACACGGTGACGGTCGACCCGAGAATGCCCGCTGATACGCCTCGATCCACGAGAGCGCACGCCGCTGGGTCCAGGTCATTGCGACACCGTCTGCTGACGCTTCACCTTGTCGACCAGTGAGCGCATCGTTCCTTCGATCTCGTCGAACGTTTGTTCGCATGCGGGAACTCGGGCGCCGATGAGGTAGAGCCCCGGTGGCACGTCGCAATTCGCCAGCACCGCACGCAGGCGCCGACGCAGACGATTCCGACGTACGGCGGAACCGACGGCGCGACCGATGGCGAACGCCACCTGGGGCGGCACCACATTGGGATCGAGGACGAACGAACACCACAGCGAATCGGTCCGGACCCGGACCCCGTCGCGCCGAAGGCGGACGAAGGCGTCGCGTTCGCGGACCCGGTCGATCAAGCGGAGAGGCGGGCGCGGCCCTTGGCCCGGCGGGACTTCAACACCGCTCGACCAGCGCGAGTACTCATGCGCGCACGGAAACCGTGCTTGCGGGCTCGGCGACGCTTGTTGGGCTGGTAGGTACGCTTCACGGCTAACTCCGGACGGTTCGAGGCAAATCATGCTCCGTCGACGACCACCCTGATGCGGTGCGCGTCCCACGGACTGACCTGGCAAGGCTAGAGGTGCTCACGTACCTGCGCCAACCGTCATCGGCAAACCACATCGATGTAAGTTGTCCACAGCACCCGGGATTGTGAATCATCCCAGCGTACGGGGTACGTTTTCGGTTCTGCTCGCAGATCGAACGTCAAGTTTTCGTCGGCGGACACACGTGCTAGGTTCCCCCTCCCGCACATGGTCTCCGACATGTCCACATCATGTGGACAACGGTGTGGACCAACGCGACGACGATCGGGAGTCTCCAAGTGACAGATAGCGCAGACGTGTGGACGCAGGTGACGCTGTCGCTTCGTTCACAGCTCGCCGAGTCCGTGTGGTTCTCGACATTCCAGGACATTGCTCCTCTGCCGTCCGACGACGACACGCTGCGACTGCTCGCGCCGAGCGCATATGTCCGTGATCGGATCATGAGCCGGTATCTCCCGCTCGTCACCGAAGCCCTGCAGGATGTCAACGAGGGTCACCGAACGGTCGAGATCGATGTCGAAGCCGCCGACAACGCCCCTGATGCCGAGCCGGTCGCCGCCTCGCCGGCAACGTCAGACGATTCCCCCTCCGAATCCGATCGTTCATCGGCGCTGCCCGGATCAGCGAGCACTCCACGGTCACTGATGCTCGACGAAGCCGGCTTGAACCCGCGCTACACCTTCGAGACCTTCGTGAAGGGTGCCTCCAATCAGTTCGCGCTCGCGGCAGCGCTGCGCGTCGCCGAAACTCCTGCACGCAGTTACAACCCGTTGTTCATCTATGGCTCCGCCGGCCTCGGCAAGACCCATCTCCTGCACGCGATCGGCCATTACGTCCACTCGAACTACCAGCACCACGAGGTGCGCTACGTCTCCACCGAGACGTTCATGAACGAATACGTCGATGCCATTCGTCAGAACACGACGAACTCCCTCCGGAGGCGCTACCGCGACATCGACGTCCTGCTGATCGACGACATCCAGTTCATCGCCGGCAAAGAAGGGCTCCAGGAGGAGTTCTTCCACACGTTCAACTCGTTGCACGGCGCCAACAAGCAGGTCGTGATCTCCTCCGACCGCATGCCTGATGCAATCCCCACGCTGGAGGAACGACTACGCGGGCGCTTCAAATGGGGGCTGATCACCGACATCCAGCCGCCCGACCTCGAAACGCGACTGGCCATCTTGCGCAACAAGTCCGAGCGCGACCGTGTCCTCGTGCCCGACGAAACCCTCGAGTTCATCGCCACCAACATCGCCACCAACATCCGCGAACTCGAAGGCGCCTTGATCCGGGTGACCGCATTCGCCAGCCTCAATCAGGTGCCGATCACCACCGATCTCGCT
>JAHECQ010000280.1 GCA_024641625.1 Acidimicrobiales bacterium
GGGGTGAGCGTGCAGGGCAGCCCGGTAGCGGGTGACGATGAACAGCGCGTAGTCGATCCCCAGCGCAAGCGCGAACATCATGGCGAAGTTCAGCGTCCAGATCGACAGATCGGTGAATTGCGTGATCCCGAAGAGCACGCCCATCGAGGCCAACAGGCCCGCTGCGGTCAGCAACAACGGCAGACCCGCGGCCGCAAGGGTGCCGAAGGCGATCACCAAGATGACGGCGGTGACCGGCCAGGTGAGCATCTCGGCCTTCATCATGCCGTCGCGGTTCACTGCGTTGAAGTCACCCCAGAACGCCGGCGAGCCCGTCAAGGCAACGGTGATGTCGCCCCCCTCGTCCGTCGTCGAGAGTTGACCGACCTCGTCATGGATGCGTTCTGCCGCCCGCACCGCCTCGGTCGGATCGACCATCGCTCCAGCCTGGATCATCACGGTGCGACCATCCATGCCGGGCTGAGGGGGGACCGCCGGCCCGAACGCCGACTCCTCGGCCAGAATGCCGTTGGCGGACTCGATCACTGCCTGGAACTCGGGGCTGTCGACGGCCAACGAGTCGCTGTGTACGACGATCACCGCCGACTGGGAGGACAGGCCACCGAACTGCTGGTCGATGATGTCTCGGGCGGCGAGCGAATCACTGCCCTTCACCTCCCACATGGCGCCCGACAGGGCATGTTCGAGACGTGGCGCAAACACGCCGAGACCCAAAGCGAACAGCGCCCAGGTGATGATGACCGATCGACGAGATCGGTGGGACCAGCGGCCGAGGCGCGCCAGCGGGGTGTGATCGACATCCACGGGAAAACTCCTTGTTCAAAGGGGACTTGTTGGAAGGGGACTTGTCGGGAGGGGACTTGTCGGGAGGAACGAGAACCCGAAGGGCGAGCGGGCGTCGACTCAGACCGAGAACGTCCGAGCCTCGGCTGCCACCTGGTCTCGCAGGCGATCGCAGACCGTCGAGCACAGGGTGAGCAAGCTCGGATCGGCCACCGAGTAGAACGCGGCGGTGCCGCTGGAACGGCGGGCAACGATGCCGGCATCGTGCAACACCCGGAGATGCTTGGAGACGTTGGCCTGCCCGGCACCGAGTCGCTCCACGAGTTGCCCCACGTTCTGCTCACCGTCATCGATCAGCGCGCTGATGATCGACAGGCGTGTGGAGTCGCCGAGCACCCGGAACCGTTCGGCGACACGTTCGAGGAGTTCAGGAGGGAGCGCTTCGGGCATGTGATGACTCTATAACTAAATAGTTATGAAGTCAACACACCGGCCGAGCAAGGAGCCTGGAGAAGCCCGGCGGCGCTCATGCCACGAGCCGCACCACCTCGATGGCGAACAAGAGGCCGGACGCCACGATCCCGAGCACAGGGAGCGCGAAGGGAACCTCGAAGGTTGACGTCGGCCCCTCTCTTCGCTTGATCGCAAGGAGTGCTCCATTGACGACCACGAATGTTCCCATCGTGAGCAGCGAGGTGAGGCGGGCCAGCCAGCGGAGTTCGAACGAAGCAGCAAGGATCGTGATGGCCACGGCCGCGCCGACCGTGGCACGCACCGGCGTATGGGTGCGAGGCGACACCACGCCCAAGGCCATCGGAAGGAGCCCCAGCCGGGTCAACCCGTAGGTGACCCGCGGGATCATGACGATTTGGATGAGCGCACCGTTCACCATGGCGAGCGCGCCGACGAAGGCGATCACATCGGGGGCACCACCCGCTTGCTGATAGACCAGCGCCAGCGGAGCATCCGACTGTCCCAACCGCACCGGGTCGACCTCGAGCACTGCTACCGCAGCCACGGCAACGTAGAGAACGGTGGTCAGTCCAAGCGTGATGAGAATGGCGCGCGGCAAGACGATTCGAGCCTGTTGCGTCTCCTCGGCCACCGCATCGATGTCCTCGAAACCGAGAAAGGCGAAGAACGCCAGGAAGGCCCCGCCGAGCACGCCCGACCATCCCGTCCACGAGCCGGGCGGACCGACGAGATCGGGCCATCGCCCTCCGACGTCGGCCAGACTGCCGCGACCAGCCCAAAGAACCAGTCCGAGACCACCGACTTCGATCAATGTAAGGGCAGCTGCGGCAGTGACCGACTCCTTCACCCCGATCACTGCGACGGCAGCGAGGACGGTCATCAGAAGCACCACGAGGAGCCAACGGGGCACGTCCAACAACTCGGCGACATAGCCTCCGAAGGCATTGGAAATCGTGGCCGCAGCGACCGTGCCCGCACCGATCACGGAGAGTCCGACTCCGACGGTCAAGGGACGAAACCCGAACGCCCGATCGACGAACACGGCTTCTCCTGCCGCCCGGGGAAACCGGCCGGTGAGCTCTGCGTACCCGACCGCGGTCGTGCCGGCGAGCGCCGCCGACAGTGCGAACGACAGTGGGGCTCGCATGCCCGCTTCATGCGCCACCTCACCAGTCAGGGCGTAGATCCCAGCACCAACGGTCGTGCCCAACCCATAGAGCACCAGCAGGGTGAGCGAGAGCTCACGGCTCAGACGGCCTTCCTCCCGGGCCGAGCCGCTCGGTGTGTCTTCGCCGGCAGCCGGATCAGACACGCCACTCCCAGTGGGCTTCAGCGGGCGGACACACGAGGTCAGTGTGGATCCGTCCCTCACCGCGTCACAGAGTCGAAAGTCACCAGCACCGCCGAAGCGCAGCGGCTCGACCGAAGCGCAGCCGCACAGTCGAAGCGCAGTCGCTCGGCGCCGCCGCCGAACGTCTGACAGACTGCCGCAGTCCACGACCTCGTCCGGAAAGAAGCGCTCGCTCATGATCAAGGTCCACGCCTCGACTCCTCGCCTCGAAGCCGCCATGGCCCGATTCGGCCTCAAGAACTCAACCGCGATCCAGGTCGGCGATCTGATCATGTTCAGCGGCATGACCGGGCTGGATCTCGAGACCGGTCAGCCCATCGAGGGAGGAACCGCTGCGCAGGCCCGCCACACCCTCGGCGTCTTCGACGACATTCTCCACGACCTGGGCCTGTCACTCGATCACGTCGTCAAGGTCAACGCCCATCTGGTGAACCTCGAGGACTTCGGCGCCTGGAACGATGTGTTCCTCGACGTGTTCGACCCTCCCTATCCCTGCAGAACGACGGTCGGCGCGCCACTCATCATCGGATTGATCGAGATCGAGATCACTGCGGCCACCGAGCCCCGCCGCTAGCGCAACCCTCGATCCGTTCCGGTCGCGGTAGCCGGAGTACGTTGCGGGTATGGAATACGCCGAGGTCATCGCCGTCGCCTTCCGACCGTCGCCGGAGGGAGCGACCGCTCCGCCGACGATCGGGGCCTCACTTGCTCGCCGGTTCCGCGACGCCATCGAACCCTTGGCCATGCATGCCGTGTGGTCGCAGGTCACCAATCAGGCATTGAGCGAGCTCGGACTCGACTTCTTCACTGGGTACCTCTGGGGAAGAGCAGCCGCGCTCGGCGAGCCCGACCCCGGCGTCGTCGTCAGTTCGTTCGCCGTCTTCGAACCGACGAGGATCACCGGTGCCTACCTCGACGCGCGGCAGGTCTGCTCGCGCGATCGCCTCCTCGAGGCCCGAACCGAAGCCACGGTTCGCAGCCTTCACGAGACCCTGGGGCTCCCCCCGGTCGCCGACGAAGCCACCATGGAGCTGGCGGACCTGCTCCGGATGGCGGTCACGAGCGCCCCCTTCCTCGGCCGTCCGCTCTTCAGCGGCCTACTCACCCAGCACTGGCCCGAGACGGCGATCGGCCGCATCTGGCATGCCTGTGAACTGGCCCGGGAGCATCGTGGCGACAGCCACGTGGCGGTGTGCGTCGAGCGAGGCCTCGATCCCGTCGAGGTGAACGTGTTGACCGAAGTCTGGGTCGGGTATCCCCTCGCTTCGTACTCGGCGAGCCGCGGCTGGACCACCGAGGAGATCGAGGCGGCAGCGTCCCGGCTCCGAGCTCGAGGACTGCTCGATGGAAGTGAGCTCACGGCTGCCGGTCGGGCGTTTCGCAATGACATCGAAGATGCCACCGATCGACTGGAGCAACCGATCATCGACGCCCTGGGCCCAGGAGTCGAAATGCTGATCGAACAGTTGGCGCTGTGGTCCCAACGGTGCATCGACGCCGGAGCTTTTCCTCCGAATGTCTTCAAGCGTGCCGCAGGCTGACGTGGCGTTCCGCCGGAGCCTTTGGTAGCAACAACCCCATGGACCTCCCACAGCTCCTCGACATCATCACCCTCGAGCACGTCGACGCCGAGACCTTCGTGGGCCGCTCGCCGGTCGATCGGGACCGGCCCGTCTACGGCGGGCAGCTGCTCGCACAGGCCGTCATGGCCGCGGCGGGCACGGTGGAGGCCGGGCGCGTTCCGCACTCGCTTCATGCGTATTTCATTCGATCGGGTGCCGCGCGGACACCAATCGAGTACCGGGTCGAGGCGATACGCGATGGCAGGAGCTTCAGTCATCGGTCGGTGATCGCGCTCCAGGACGATCGCGAGATCTTCCGACAGATGATGTCATTCCAGGTACCCGGCGACGGTCTGCGACATCAGGAGCCGCTCGAGATCGAGCCCGGCATCGACCCTGCCACCATGACCCAGTATCGCCACTGGGTCGAGGCGCTCAGCGACAACAAGGATCATGGATGGTTCGGCGAGATACTCCCGCTCGATCTCCGGCTGCAGGACCCCCCACCGGCCCGCCCCCGCTCACCGATCACCGGGACGCTCCGGATCTGGATGCGCATGCTCGGTCACGTGCCGACCGACGATCCATGTATCCACGCAGCCCTCCTGGCCTGGATGAGTGACAAGACCATCAGCGACATGACCATGTACCCCCACGCTCGCAGCTGGACGGATACCGACCACAACATCCTCAGCCTCGACCACACCATGTACTTCTTCGAGCCGGCCCGGGCCGACGAGTGGATCCTGTTCACCCACGAGACACCGGCAACCGCCGGCGGTCGCGGCCTCGCACGCGGCGACATGGTCACGCTCGACGGCCACCGCATCGGCGCACTGAGTCAAGAGGCACTGCTCCTGGCGCCATGAACCAGGTTCCCTGATCGGGACATCCATCGGTTCGGGACGTTGTTCCCTATGGACTGGCGAGCCTGCCTCGTAGCGTGTGGATGCTTCCCCGACCTGCCATGGCGGCAGCTTCAGACTCGGCGGGCAGCAGAAGGACCCAGAGCATGCGCCCTCGCATCGTGATCACAACCCTACTGGTCGTGGTGGCACTGGTCGCCGGTCTCACGGCTTCACCCGTCTCCGGCCAGACCGGTGCAACCGACTGGTTGATCGAACGGTCCAGCGCCGATGCCGGCACCAGCGGTGGCCGCGAGCTCCCGGCGATCACTCCCGATGGCCGTTACCTGGCCTACGTGGGCCGAGGCGAGGGAGCGGGGATCTGGCTCACCGA
>JAHECQ010000281.1 GCA_024641625.1 Acidimicrobiales bacterium
CCAGGATTGCCGGGGACGTTGGGCCTCCGAGGGCGAGTACGACACCATCTTCCAAGAGGCACCCGATGGCTACGACGCCGTCGAGTGGGCGGCGCGACTGCCCTGGTCGAACGGTCGGGTTGGCACGACCGGGCAGTCGTACCTCGGTCTCACGCAGTACCTCATTGCCTGTAACGACCCGATGCCGCCCTCGCTGCAGGCCATGGCGCCGGTGTCGGCCTCGTCGGACTACCACCAGAGCTGGATCTACCACACCGGAGGGGCGTCGCTGTGGGGATGGCTCATACCGTACGCCATCTTCAAGGGTCGCGACACCCTCAGACGGGCCGGACGCGACGATCTGGTCGAACGCGTCTTCAGCTACATCGAGGGAGAGCATGCGCAGATTCGACGCACGAAGTTCGGCTTCAACTTCACCAACCCGCTGAGGAGCGAATGGTTCGAACATCTCCCCATCAACGACTGGGGCGACCTGCTGGCCGAGACGGCGCCCTACCTGGCCGAGCACATCGCCCACGCCGACGACGGGCCCTATTGGCATCGGGCCAACGTCAACCGCCACGCCGCGAGCGTGACGGTGCCGATGCTGCACGTCACCTCGTGGTACGACGTGTTCGCCGAGGGCGGCCCCAATGCCTACCAGAGCATCAAGGCCCGAAGTGATCATGCGCCGGCGCGCCAGGGGCAACGGCTGATCATCGGGCCCTGGGGTCACCTGCTGCCGTACAGCATCCCGAGCTCTCGGGGCGCGGGCGACATCGATTTCGGGCCCGAGGCGCTGATCGACCTCAATCAGACACTCCTGCGATGGTTCGAGTACTGGCTCAAGGACATCGACAACGGCATCATGGACGAACCGCCGGTGACGGTGTTCACGTTGGGCGACAATCGTTGGCAGACGCTTCCTGACTGGCCACCGCCTACGATGCGGCCGATCCGCTGGTATCTCCACAGTGGTGGCGGGGCGGTCTCACTCGATGGCGATGGCCTGCTCACCACGGTGCCTCCCGGTGACGAAGGCCCGGACCACTTCACCTACGACCCGGCCGATCCTGTTCCCACGATGGGTGGCAACAACCTCATCATCGACATGGGAGTCCAGGATCAGCGGCCGGTCGAGCAACGCCAGGACGTCCTCGTCTACACCTCCGAGGCGCTCGATCGACCTCTCGAGATCACGGGCCCGGTCACCGTCGAGCTCTGGGCCTCGTCGAGCGCGGTCGACACTGACTTCACCGCCAAGCTGATCGACGTACACCCCGACGGCTACGCCATGAATCTGTTGGATGGCATCATTCGCGCCCGCTACCGGGATTCGACCGAGGATCCTGAGCTCATGGAGCCTGGGGCCCCGTACCGGTTCGAGATCGATCTCTGGGCCACCTCGAACGTCTTCTTGGCGGGGCACCGCATCAGGCTCGAGATCAGCTCGTCCAACTTCCCTCGCTTCGATCGGAACCTCAACACGGGCGAGCCGTTCGGGGACGGCGCAGCGGGGGTGCCGGCGCAACAAACGATCTTCCACCAGCATGATCGGCCGTCATGTCTGGTCCTGCCGGTCATCCCTGGATGACCGAGCAACCCATCACCCGCCAGCCTCTGTGGGGAGTTCGGGTGGTCGAGCTCGCTACCGGCGTCGCCGGCTGTTACCTCGGGAAGCTGTTGGCCGACCTGGGCGCCGAGGTCATCAAGGTCGAGCCGCCCGGCGGCGATGTCGTCCGCCGCTGGGGACCGTTCCCCGGCACCGATCCGGCCGTCGAGGTGCCCGAGCAGGGGGCACTCCATCTGCACCTCAACACCAACAAACGCAGTATCGTCGCCGACCTCGCTGCCGGGCACGACCGGGAGTTGGTCGCCACGCTCGCCTCCGATGCCCAGATCGTGATCGAGTCCTTCGCCCCGGGCCGCCTCGATGGGTGGGGCCTGGGATGGGAGGCGTTGCGAGCAGCGAACCCGGCCTTGGTGCTGACGAGCATCAGCCCCTTCGGCCAGGACGGCCCCTACGTCGCATACCGGGGATCCGAGATCGTCAGCTACGCCATGGGCGGCCCGATGCAGGCGACCGGGGTGGCCGAACGAGAACCATTGAAGCTGGCGGGGCAGTTGATCGGGTACCAGTGCGGTGCCATCGCGGCTGTTGCCACCCTCGGGGCGCTGTTGATGGCCGAGCAGTCCGGAACCGGCACGCATGTGGATGTCTCGAACTTCGAGACCCAGGCGGCGTCGATCGATCGACGGATGGTCTTCCTCCAGCAGTACATCTACAACGGCCGCATCATGGGTAGGTCGCCGAGCGATGCGCAAGGCCTCCTTCCCACCGGCATCTATCCCGCAGCTGATGGTTGGGTCATGGTCAGCACCCCGCCGCCCTACAGCACCCGCATGCAGGCCACGATCGCTGACCCGGATCTCGATGCCATCTTCGCCGACCCGGACTGGGTCGCCGATCCCGACGTCCCCGGCCGAGTCGAAGCGGTGCTCTATGGATGGCTCTCGGAGCGAACCACCGAGCAGGCAATGCGTGAAGCTGAGCCTCACCATTGGCCGGTCACGCCGGTGCGCTCGGCCAGGGATGTGGTGGTCGATCCCCATTTCGTCGAGCGCGGGTTCTTCGTCGATGTCGATCATCCGGTGGCCGGAAGGATCCGTCAACCGGGCGGTCCCTTCCGCATGGAGGACGGATGGATGCTTCGCCGCCCGGCGCCCATCCTGGGCCAACACGATGAGGAAGTGCGAGCGGAGGCCCGAAGCCGAACCCATCGACCAGCCCGCGGCCCGTCGATGGAGGTGCCCAACCGACTGCCGCTGGAGGGCGTCAGCGTGCTCGACATGACGCAGGTGTGGGCGGGCCCGTACACCACTACGTTGCTCGGTGACCTGGGCGCAGACATCATTCGCATCGAGGACTCGGTCGACTATCCGGTCAGTCGAGGTGCGCTGGCCCGACCGGCCAAGGAGCTGCTCGACAGCCTCGGCTGGCTCTGTGCCTTTCCCGACGACGAGCCCGGCGAACGGCCGTGGAACCGAGGCGCCTTCTTCAACATCCACGCCAGAAACAAGCGTTCGGCGACGGTCGACTTGCGTCGCGCCGAAGGTGTCGAGCTGTTCCTGCGTCTGGTCGAGACGGTCGACGTGATGGTGGAGAACAACTCGACCGGGGTGATCGACAAGCTCGGCATCGGGTGGGACGTGCTCCATCGTCGCAATCCTCGTCTGATTCTGATTCGCATGCCTGCACTGGGCCTGACGGGTCCCTTGTCCTCGATCGTGGGCTTTGGTGCGAACTTCGAGGCGATGTGCGGGCTCACATCATTGCGGGGTCATCCCGACGCAGATCCTTCCTCCAACCGACCCGTCTACTACATGGACGCTGCGAGCGGAGCGGTCGGAGCAGTGGCCACGCTGGCCGCGCTTCGTCGCCGACAGCGCACGGGCATCGGCGAGTTGGTCGAGGTGGCCCAGGGCGAGAACATGCTCAACCTGATCGGTGAATACCTCATCGACGCGGCCCGGACCAATCGGGAGTGGGCCGGGGTGGGGAATCGACATCTCACCGATGCCCCTCAGGGCGCGTATCGGTGTCAGGGGGAGGACCGCTGGGTTGTCCTGTCGGTCGACAGCGATGACGCCTGGATGGGACTCGTGGGGACGATGGACGACCCTGTCTGGGGCCGCGATGAACGTTTCGCCACCGCAGCAGGCCGCCGGGCTCATCATGACGAGCTCGACCGGCTGATCGGCGAGTGGACCTCGACGCTCGATCGCTGGGAGGTCACCCGTCGGTGCCAGGCCGCGGGTGTCATTGCTGCGCCGGTGCTCGACGAGCCCGACACCCTCAGGGACCCTCACCTTCGGGCTCGGGGGTTCTTTCGTGAACGTGGGTCGGAGGAGGTGGGTTGGCACGAGTATCCCGGCCACCCGTGGAAGTGGACCGGTCCGCCGCTGCGCTGGGGTGGACTGTGCCCCTATGGCGAAGCCAACGTCGATGTGTGGCAGGGGGTTGTCGGCCTCTCGGATGACGAGTACGAGCGCTTGTGTCGAGCCGGACACTTCCGTGACCACTTCGTCGACCAAGCGGGTAATCGGCTCTGAGGAGGTGGGGTCGGTGAGCGGGAGTCGGGCCTCGGAACGGCACAGGAGGTCGCGGCGGTCGGAGCCGCACTGCTCAACTCGAAGCCGGCTGGGCCGACACTCTCAGCGTGTCAGCAGATCGATCAGACGGGGTGATGGAAACTGCATCCCCGTCGACATCGCAGGCCGTCGAGGCTCGCTCGACGAGGCTGGGATCGACCGCGCTCGGCCTCGGATTGATGGTCGTCGTGTTGGCTGCAGCGGTGCTGGTCTGGTCAGGGATGACCACGGCATCGGGAAGGATCGCCGGTACCACCTCGAACGACTCCTCGCTGTTCCAGGCCGGCTCGATCGACATCTTCCTGGGCGACGGACCGGACCAGGGCGAAGCGGCGACAGCGATGCGGGTCGAGGTCGATGGGGTCTATCCCGGTCTCGTCGTGGAGCGATGCATACCGGTCACCTACCACGGGACCATCGAGGACGCTGACGTCCGATGGTACGGCGAGTCCGGTGGCGGCTCCGGGCTCGAGGAGTTCCTCGGTTCGAGCATCGAGATCGGCGTCGGCAATGACCACCAATGTGCCGACTTCTCACCCGTTCGAACGGTGTTCGAGGGCACCTTGGCCGAGCTGTGGCGACAGCACGGCGACTTCGAGTCCGGACTCGACATCATCAGCTCGGCGTCCGACAACGCATCGGTCACGGTGCGTTTTGCCGCCGAGGTCGTTTCCGACGGACCCGCCCAGGGGCGAACCACCGACTTCTGGATGATCGTCGAGGCCCGACCGTGAGCGGTCCGAGGTCTCCCGACCCGGCGGGTGTCCGGCAAATGGCCTGGATCCGTTCGTGGTTCCTGCCCACGGTGCAGCTGACGCTGTCGCTGTTCATCTACCTGTCGCTCCTGCTCACCTGCTGGGTGCTCATCGGTTGGGGCGTTGCCGGCTGGTCGCCCGTCGTGGTCACCTCAGGATCGATGGAGCCGGCCCTCAGCGTGGGCGATGTCGTGCTCATCGACGGCGACGAGACGACTGTCGTGCAGCGATCGGTCATCGTCTTCGAGCGCGCCGATGGCGAGACGGTGGCCCACCGGGTCTTCTCGGTGGAGCCGGATGGGTTCGTGACCAAGGGTGACGCCAACGAGGCCCCTGACACCGAACGGGTGTCGCCGGAGCAGGTGGTCGGTGTCGGGCGTCTGGTCATCCCGGCCATCGGGCTCCCGGCGATCTGGAGTGACCGGGGCAACTACGTGGCGCTCGGCGCTTGGCTGGTCGTGAGTCTGGGCGCACTCCTGCAGCTGATCATGGCCGGTTTCGGCTCCAAGCAGGAGCGACTG
>JAHECQ010000282.1 GCA_024641625.1 Acidimicrobiales bacterium
TCGAACGGGCGACCGTGGACCATCGAATCGGCCGCTGCGGCCCTTCGTGCCGGATCGATCACCAGTGTGCAGCTGCTCGAGGAGTGCCAAGCGGTGGCCGACACCGCCGATGCTCGACTCGGCACCTTCATCGTGCGCTTCGACGAGACGGCACGGGCGAGGGCCGAAGCGGCCGACGCCGAGCTGGCAGCAGGAAAGGACCTCGGGCCGCTGCATGGCATTCCGCTCGGGATCAAGGACATCATCGCCACCGACGAAGGTCCCACGACGGCCCAGAGCCTGGTGCTCGATCCGACGTGGGGCGATCAGGGCGATGGTCCCGTCATGCGACGGCTCCGCGCCGCCGGCGCGGTGATCACCGGCAAGACGACGACCATGGAGTTCGCCATCGGCCGGCCCGACTTCTCCAAACCGTTTCCCATCCCGCGCAACCCGTGGAACACCGAGCGTTGGACCGGGGGCTCCAGCTCGGGTACCGGCAACGGTGTGGCCTCCGGTCAATTCCTCGGTGGCCTGGGCACCGACACCGGTGGCAGCATTCGCCTGCCCGCGGCCTACAACGGCATCTCCGGCCACAAGGGCACGTTCGGCCTCGTGCCCAAGTCGGGGTGCGTTCCCCTGGGCATGACCTATGACCACATCGGGCCCATGGCCCGGTCGGCTTGGGACTGTGCGGCGATGCTCGATGTCCTGGCCGGGCCCGACGCTTCGGATCGAACGACCCTGGCGCCGTCGGGGCCGACGGGCTACGGCGCGCCCGACTACCTCGCGGGCATCGATCGAGGGCTCGAAGGTCTCGTGTTCGGCGTCATCGGCAACGAGCGGTTGGTCTCGGGGAGCTCCGAGGAGACCATGGCAGTGTTCGCCGAGGCGAGCCGACAGCTGTGTGCGGGTGGTGCGACTGCGCAACCGTTCGAGGTGCCGCTCTATGACGAGCTGGCTGCGGGGGCGTTCCTGGCGCTCGAAGCCGAGGCCTTCGCCTGGCACCGGCACCACCTGGCCACGCGTTGGGCCGACTATGGCCGTCCCACACGACTGACGATCATCCAGGGGGCATTGATCAGCGGAGGCGACCTCGTGCAGATCGAGCGTGTTCGTCAGGTTGCCCGTCGTCAGTTGCTGGAGCAGATGGACGCGGCCGGCGTCGATCTGCTCATCAGCCCGACGACGGGGTACGCGGCCACACCCTTCAGCGGCGCCGATCCCGCTGCCATCTCGAACAAGGCGATGCACACCCCGGCCTGGAACAGCACTGGATTCCCCGCGCTGTCGGTCCCGATGGGTTTCGACCAGGACGGCTTGCCGTTGGGACTCCAGATCATCGGGCGACCCTTCGCCGACGCGCTGGTGCTGGCCGCGGGGCACGCCTACCAGCAGCTCACCGACTGGCACCTTCGGGTCCCGACGCTCTCGTAGCGCGGTCGACGGTGCTGGTGGGCCGAAGGTGCCAGGACAGGCCGACCGGGTGCTGCTGGGTGCTCCGCCCGAGACCCAGCAGCACCGGACACCGGTGATCAGGCGAGGCCGGTGCCCTTGGTGTCGGTGCCCGACCGAAGCATTCGGCCAGGGCGGTTGGCGGTGAACTGGTCGTCTCGAACGATCTCGTCGCCGTTGCAGAACACGTGGTCGTAGCCGTTGGCCCCGCCGTAGAGGCGCCATGCATCACCGGGCAGGTCGTATCGAGCCTCGATGTCGGTGAGCGACAGTCTGGTCGGGTCGATGACGTTGACGTCGGCGTGGTAGCCCTCGGTCAGCTGACCGCGATGCTGGATGCCGTACATCTTGGCTGGTGCGTCGGTGATGTAGTTGACCGCTTGTTCCCAGCTGACCAGGTCGCGATCGATCACGGCCGACTTGAGCATCGACGTGGTGGCGTTGAACGTGGTGAGCAGGTCGAGGTGAGCCCCGGCATCGGTGCCGCCCACCATCGTGCGCTCGTCGGCCCACAGGTCGGCGCGGATCTGCCAGGTCTCGTCGTCGTCGCCCCGCACGGGGGAGTAGAGGCCGGTCTGGAGCTGGTCGTTGACCACGATGTCGCACAGGACATCGAAGCTCTCACGACCCTCGTCCTCGGCGATCTCGCCAATGGTACGGCCCTGGTACTGCTGGTTCTCCTCGGAGAAGATCTCGCCGACTCGCAGCACGTGCCACTTCGCCACGCCCCGCAGTGGGCTGGGACCCTGGGCGAGCTCGTTGAGCTCGCGTCGCTTGTCGGGATCGGCCAGCATGGCCAGTTTCTCGTCGGCCGGCAGGGCCATGGGGGCACGCCAACCGTTGAGTGCGTCCAGGACGAAGCCGTTCTCGAACGAGAGGCGAGTGGTGACCGGACACGGCACGGTGAGCGCGATGATGCGGCCTCCACGCTCGGCGGCGTAGTCCGAGGCGCGGAGGTTGCTGTCGCGCACATCGATCTGCGCCGGTGAGGTGGAGGCGGCGATGAGGTTCCAGTTGAGTGGTCGGTTGGCTGCCGCCGACATGCGGGTGATGAGGTCGACCTTCTCGTCGCTGAAACGACCCACGGCCGGAATGAACTCGAGCGATGTTCCGTCGTAGTCGGCGCAGACGCGGGCGAGCTCGATGAGTTCCTCGTTCGAGCAGTGCCGCGAAGGTACGGGCTGGCCGGTCGGATCGTTGTGGGTGGTCGCCCACGAGGACGAGAAGCCGAAGCCGCCCTCTTCGATGCTGGTGCGCAGGAGTGCCTTCATGGCTTCGAGTTCCTCGGGAGTGGACTCGTGGCCCACCGCCCGCTCACCCATCACCAGGCGGCGAATGGCCGAGTGGCCGACCATGAAGCCGGTGTTGATGGCCAGCGTGCCGTCGAGTCGGCCGAGCCACTCACCGAAGCTCGCCCAGTTCCAGGGAACGCCCTGCTGGAGCGAGGCGAGTGGCATGCCCTCGACGCGGGCCAGCATGCGCATGAGGTAGTCGCCGTGCTCGGGGGCGAGCGGGGCGATGGTGAACCCGCAGTTGCCACCGATGACGGTGGTGATGCCGTGCAGCGGGGAGGGGCTGAGGGTGGTGTCCCAGTGGGCCTGGGCGTCGTAGTGCGTGTGGACGTCGATGAATCCCGGCGTGACGATCTTGCCGCTGGCGTCGACGATGTTGGCGGCTTCGCCGTCGAGTGTGCCGATGGCGACGATCTTGCCGTCCTTGATGCCGACGTCGGCGTTGCGCCGGGCGGCACCCGTGCCGTCCACAATCGTGCCGTTGCGAATGATGGTGTCGAACATGATGGTCCTCGATTCCCCTGCGTGATCCGATCGGGTCGGTACCCCGAGCCTAGGCTGCGTACCGCACCCCGGCGAACTCCCGCCCGGTGGGCTACCGTCGCCTCCCTCAGCGCTGCTCACCCAAGCGTGGATATTGCAGAACGGCGAGGGCGGACGCGGCGGAGACGGCGGCGATCGGAACGACCCAGCGGCGGTCGCCGGTGGTCTCGGCGACGACTCCGGCGAGGAGCGGCCCTACGGCGCCGACCAGCTGTCCGATGGTGGATTGGAACCCCATGGTTGCGCCCAACGAGGAACGGTCGTACAGCTCGGCAGCGCGCATGCCCTGGAGCGGGCTGAAGGCGCCGATCCCGAACCCCACGACGACGGCGAAGACCAGTGCGATCGCCAGCCGTGACGACACCGCCAGGATCACGGAGCCGACCGTGATGGCCGACAGCGCCACGTACAGGGCCCTGGCCGTGCCGATTCGGGTGACGATGGCGCCCAGGGGAAGTCGGCCTCCGAGTTGGCAGAACCCGCGTGCTCCGGCGGCGGCGGCGGCGGTCGTGGCCGGGAGTCCCGCGGCCACCATCACCGGCACCTGGTAGCTCAGCACGACCGAGGTGGCGATGCCGACCAGCGCGATGGCCGCGGTGAAGGCGCGGGCATCGCCCGGAGCGGTGGCGGCTGCCGCGACCTTGCGGATGCTCGGTCGTTCCTCATCGGCCGAGGCAATGACGTTGGGCACGGCGATCATGGCCGCAACCAGCGCCAACAGGGCCGATCCCAGGAGGAGACGGACGGTGATTCTCCAGCCGAGTTGGTCGTTGAGCCACGAGGTGAGGGGAAGGTAGACGGGGGAGGAGAAGGCCCCCCAGATCGTGAGCATCGCGATGGCTCGATGAGCGTTGTCGGGATGGAGCCGGACAACGGTGGCCATGGTGATGTGATAGAAGCCGAGCGCGCCCAGGCTCCCCATCCCGAGCGCTGCGCCCACGGCGAACACCCCGGCATGCGATGTCCACGAGGCGCTGCCGAGGCCCACCGCCGCAAGGGTGGCCGACAACCCGAAGACCGTCCGGGGGCCGAGACGGTCGAGCAGGCGGCCGCCGAACATCGAGCCGAGTCCGATGAGGATCATGCCGGCCGAGAACGATCCGCTGAGCCAGGTCTCGCGCCAACCGGTGTCATCGAGGATCGGGTCGAGGAGTACGCCGAACGCGTAGTACCAGGCGCCGTAGCAGCAGATGGTGACCATGCCGAGCGCGGCAATGGCCCGGTGGTCGAGGCGAGGCTTGGCCTCAGTCGGGGCCAAACAACACCCCGTCGGCCCGGAGTCGGCGAATGCGGTCGTCGTCGTAGCCCAACACCTGACTCAGGATCTCGTGATTGTGCTCGCCCAGTAGTGGCGCGGCCGGTTCGGTCGCCCGACGGGGAATGGCCGATCCGTGCAGCGGGAAGCCGGGCACGTTGATGGACCCGAAGACGGGATCCTCGACCTTGGCCAACGCGCCACGCTCCCAATACCAGGGATCCTCGTGGGCGTCGGCGGGATCGACCACACGCGAGGCGGGCACGCGATGAGCGGCGAGGTGATCGAGGAGGGCGTCGTCGGAGGGGAAGGTCTGCATCCAACCTTCGATCCGATCGACCAGCTCGTGGCGGTGGTCGGCGCGGTCTTGTGGCGTGGCGAATCGGGGATCGTCATCGAGCCCGATGGGGGCCGCCGCCTCGCACAGACGAGGCCACTGGGCATCGAGCACCTGGAGTACCAGCCAGCCATCGGGTCCGCGATAGCTGCCCGCCGGGGGCACGGCGCCGAAGTGGCGGCCGGTTCGGCGCAGGCGCTTCTTGCCCTCGGTGACACTGGGGCCCTGGATGGCGAAGGGGTGCATCTGGAACACCGACTCGACCATGGAGATGTCGAGGAACTGGCCCTCGCCGGTCATGGTTCGGCTGAACAGCGCGTGTCCGATGGCGCCGAAGGCCATGATGCCGGCGCTGACGTCGGCGATCGGCACCCCCGGGGCGAACGGCGCACCATCGGGTTCGCCGGTGAGCGCCACACTGCCGGCGGCGGCCTGCCCGATGAGGTCGTAGCCCGGTAGGGCCGCCCGGGACCCGGTGCGCCCATAGGCGGAGATCGAGACGTAGATGAGTCGTGGATGCAGGGCGCGCAGGTCCTCGGG